>JAHDEO010000140.1:0-5518 GCA_020628725.1 Saprospiraceae bacterium | reverse complement strand
CAATACATCTACTCCCCTTGCATTTCCAAAATGCAAGGGGAGTTTTTCTTTTTATAAGAAAAAAATCGGCAGCTAAAGCAGCCGCTACACAAAAAAACGTATATTCACCCAATGAATGATTTGTCCACCTTTCCCGTAATTGTCAATCAAGTTATCGCATGGGGCGATATGGATGCCTATCAGCATGTCAATAATGCGATGTATTTCAGGTATTTTGAGAGTTCGCGGATGGCGTATTTCACGAAAATGGGCTTCATACGAGCGCGTACTGCGGATTTGGATGTAGGACCGATTTTGGCGCATACGGCTTGTACGTTTTTGAAGCCATTGGTGCATCCCGATAGGGTAGAAGTGGGTTGCAAAATAGCGAAAATCGGTAATACCAGTTTCGTCATGGAACACGCGATTATTAGTCCTAAATTAGGCTTGGTGGCGAAGGGCGAAGGCGTTGTTGTTTGTTTTGATTTTAATAAAAATCATAAAATTGCTGTACCGGATGATATGAGAAAGCGTATTCAAGAAATAGAAGGGCGGAGTTTTTAAGACATACGTAGCGGAAACTTTAGTTGCCGCGAATATGGAAATGTTTTTTGTGAAATATTTGATTTACAGTAAAAAAATATATCGAAACCTAAACCAATAAATTGTTATGGCTTCAACAAAAATCGTTATCTCATTCGGACTCATATTAATTTCGTGTGGTCTTTTTGCCCAATCTCAAATACAAACATTCAATGTCAATTTTGCATACGATAAATACGAATTGACATCAGAGGAAAAAACAAAATTAGACAGTATTTTCTACATCCAAAATGTCACTCAAATCAACCTCGCAGGTCATACGGATAGCGATGGTGATAATGAGTATAATTTAATTTTATCCGAAAAAAGAGTAGCAGAAGTCAGGTCTTATCTTATAGATGAGGGCATGGACGAGCGTATGATAACGACAGGTTTTTTCGGAGAAAATGCCCCCAAAACAGACAACATCACCGAAACCGGAAAAGCCGAAAACAGACGAGTAGAAGTGCGTGTGTTTTATGAAAAAGAAATTAAAATTATAGAAGAAAAACCGCCTGTTATCGCCAAAAAACCGATTAGGAAACCAATTAGAAAACCTGTGCAAAAGCTTGTTATTAAGGAAGATATACCCGAAATGCCACCCGAACCTGAGCAACCGAAACCACCGAGCGATACTGTACTTTTTGTGGATGATTTGCAAGTAATCATCTCGAAGTCTGATTATGAAAAATTTAAAGATTGCCTAGTGATTTCTTCTACGATGACGGGCGAAGATGCGTATCGTTCAGGGATGATAACAACTACCTATGAGGGAACCTTGATCAGTTGTGGTATGGCTTCGATACAGTTAAACTATCCATGCGAGGGATGTTTTGACCAACCTGTTAGGGTACGATATCGAATCCCTGAAGCTAGTTGCGATCCTTGCAGAAATACTCGGAGACTTTACAGTAGTCGTACTGGAGGTTCTTGGAGTAGATCAAGTGGGAGAGTAGCAAAGGTTCGTGTTGATGAGGAATATTTTTATGAAATGATATTTCTGTGCCCGAAACGTTATAATTGTGACTGCTCACAAGATAGTTTAAAACAGAAGTTTATACTTCCAAGAGGCTATGAACTGACTTCGTTGAACGTAGTATATGATTGCCCTTTAGTAAATTATGAATTTGGAGAAATCAAACGAAATAAAGCAAAAGGAAAACATTTATCGTGCCCATTGAGAAATAATGAAGGTTACGTTTATTTACGTGCAGAAAATAACGACGGAGATTTTATCACAGCGGAAAGAATCCCAATGAATAACCTTAAACACGGTTTAGGGAAGTATTGCAAATTGGGATTTTTCAAAAGAATATTTCGTAAAAAAGAAGAGGAAAATTATCTATACAAAAAATATTGCATAAGCAAAGAGCAAATAGAAAAATATCAAATTAAGCGACTGATTTACAACGATAAATAAACCTCGCCGTCAGGCTGACGGCGTTACATCGAATTATGAGAGCAATACTATGTAAAGAACTCGGACACCCCTCAAAATTGGTATTGGAAGACGTACCCTCGCCCACGCCCGGACGCAAGGAAGTCCTCGTCAGCATCAAGGCGTGCAGCGTCAACTATCCTGATACGCTCATGGTGCAGGGTTTGTATCAATTTAAGCCCGAATTACCTTTTTCGCCGGGAAGCGATATTGCGGGTGTTGTGAAAGCGGTAGGAGAGGGGGTGAAGCATGTCAGCGTGGGCGATTCGGTGTTTGGAATTGTACCGTATGGGGGCTTTGCAGAGGAAGTCATTGCGCCTGCTAATAGCGTATTTCCCAAGCCGCCGATGATGGACGACAAAATCGCCGCTTGCTTTATGATGGCTTACGGCACATCGTATCACGCACTCAAAGACCGCGCACAACTCAAAGAGGGTGAGACACTTGTAGTGTTAGGTGCATCGGGTGGAGTCGGTTTGGCAGCAGTCGAATTGGGTAAGCGCATGGGCGCGAAAGTCATCGCCGCTGCTTCTACGGATGAAAAACTCGCACTTTGTCGCGAATACGGCGCAGACGAAACGATAAATTACAAAAATGAAGACCTCAAAAAACGCATCAAGGAATTGACCGATGGCAATGGCGCGGATGTGGTCTATGACCCTGTTGGTGGGGATTACACAGAGGCGGCTTTGCGTGCGATGGCATGGAAAGGACGCTTTTTGGTGGTGGGTTTTCCGGCGGGAATTGCCAAGATTCCGATGAATTTACCCTTGCTCAAAGGTTGTCAGATAGTGGGCGTTTTTTGGGGGAGTTTTGCGATGCGTTTTCCAAATGAAAATATGGGAAATACACTCGAACTCATCCAAATGTACGCCAAAGGTGAATTGAAACCCTACATTCAAAAGACCTATCCATTGGAAGATGCAGCACAGGCTCTTACTGATATGATGGATAGGAAAGTGATGGGGAAAGTAGTAATTTCAATGAGTGAATGAGTGAATTTTGAATGAGTGAATAATTTAATGCGTTAATGCTACAGTACGTTAATGCGAGGCATTAACGTATTGTAAAAATATTAATCATTAATCGTTAACCATTAATCATTATTTCCTCATTTTGATGGAAAAAACTAAAGGCAATTGCCCTTCCAATCCCTTCACTTGATACTGTCTGTTGCCCGTTTCCACCAAATTTGGAAAGCAATCATAAGGTGCGTAATCAAATTCTTTAAAATCTTGTAAATGAAGCCCTTGTCGCATCAATGAACCGATAATATCGCTCATTGGATGTTGCCAGAAATACTCTGTTCCTTCAATTTTGGCATTGAGGTCGGCATAGGTATTTTCGACAGGTTCGGAGAAAACGCCGCGATTAAAATATGGATACATCAATTTCAAAGAATCAAAATCTACCATATAATAGGTCGGGTGAAATTCCGCCATATAAAATGTACCGCCCGGCTTCAAAAAATGCCCCACAATATCTGCCCAAGCCTCCAAATCCGGCAACCAACCAATCGTACCATACGAAGTGAATACAATATCAAATTGCTCGTCTAAATGCTCCTTTAAATCATAAATATTGCAGCATACAAATCGCGCATCTAAATCCAATTCTTCATTCAGACTACGCGCCAAATCAATGGCTTTTGTCGAAAAATCTGCGCCCGTCGCCTTCGCGCCCATACGCGCCCAAGAGAGCGTGTCTTGTCCAAAATGACATTGTAAATGCAGCAAGGATTTTCCTTCGACTTCGCTGCCAAGCCCCTCTAATTCAATGCTTTGCAATGAAGTTTTTCCTTTTTTAAAATTCTCCACATCATAAAAATCTGATTTCTCGTGATACGCCACGCGGTCGTTCCAATGCTTCTGATTTTCATTGATGTAAAAGTCGTTTGTATGTTCCATATCGCTTAATTTCGATTAAAAAATGTATCTTTGCTCTTCACAATTATCTATCAAGTTTGGACATAGCATAAGTTTAAAAACCACAACGAAAATGAACAATTTTTCGTTCATTTCAATTAGAACTTATACTGAAATTTCAATTTAAATATAATAAAATGGCAGACAAGAAAAATCAACCCAACCAACTGAACATAGAGTTGCCCGAAGAAATCGCCGAAGGTGTATATTCTAACCTCGCTCTTATCAATCATTCTCCGTCCGAATTTGTATTGGATTTCATCCGTATGATGCCCAATGTACCGCAAGCAAAAGTGAAATCTCGCGTCATATTGACACCGCAACATGCCAAGCGACTACTCAATGCACTCGCTGACAATGTACGCAAATTTGAGGATAATTTCGGACCTATCAAAGACCCTAAGCAACCTGTTTTACCGATGAATTTTAATACGCCTAAGGCACAGGCGTAAAAAACGAAACGCAACACGTAAAACGCGATATGTAGAGACGCGATTAATCGCGTCTATACACATCGCATTTTACATATCGTTTTCCAATAATTCCAAAATCACCCCTTCGATATGAGTCCCCAATTCCGCAATCGTCGGATATTCAAACACCTTATTCACGGGAATTTCCAACTCAAATGCTTCCTCCATACGTGTCGCAATACGTATTGCAGCCAGCGAAGTACCACCCAACATCAGGAAATTATCTTGTACCCCAATTTGCTGAATATTAAGCACTTCCGACCAAATTTCGTGTAGGATTTCTTCAAATTCATTCGATGGAGCGATGTATGCTGTATCTATTTCGGGCGCATCGCTGAGAGCGGGTAAGGCGTTGCGGTCAATCTTGCCGTTTGTGGTTAATGGTAGCTCGTCTAAATGTTTGAAGTGGGTAGGAATCATATATTCGGGGAGATGCTTGGCAAGGTAATTTCTCAACTCACCCGTTGTTTTTTCTTTTCCGGTAAAATAGGCGACCAGACGTGATTTCGATGTCACATCTTCATAGCCGATTTCAGACATGATACGACGTACTTCCGGCTCGTCGATTTCCTCATTAATTTCATCTAATGAAGCCTCGCGAGTCTTATGCCCGATACGCACATCCCAACTATAAGGGAAGGCATAATTGCTATAACCCTGTTCTTTTTTATGGACAAAAATACCCACTTGATTAATCAGACAATTTGTAGAACGCCCCGTATCCGTAGGGCGCACCCAGGGCAGCCGTTCATCCAAATACCGCAGCATTTCATCCAAACTCACATCCGTATAACGATAGTAATCTACAAACTGTACTTTCTCAAAAGTTTCATCTTCATCGAATACTGAAGTGTCCAGCAATCGCTTTACGGCATCATCTACTTGATGATAGGCTTTTCGAGCGTTCAGTATGATATTGTCAATACCTTCAATGTCCACATCATCCTTCCAAAATAATTCCTCTGTCAGCCGCGTTTCAAAAAACTGCCCTCTTGATAAACCTGTGATAATGAATGGAATACCTTTGTCGAGTGCAATCTGTGTACTCAGCGTATAAATCGTTTGAAAACAGCCATTACACACATTACAATGCCGTGCTATCCACTAAAATTCATTACAGG
>JAHDEO010000669.1 GCA_020628725.1 Saprospiraceae bacterium | reverse complement strand
CGTAGGGGCAGGGCATGCCCTGCCCCTACGATTCGGGTAATTAAAACACGCCCTTTACTCTTTTCACCACTTCATCTACTACCTGCTTCGGCGCAGCTGCATAATGCGAAAATTCCATACTCGCACTCGCACGTCCGGCAGAGAGCGTGCGAAGGTCATTCACATAGCCAAATAGTCCGGCGAGTGGGGCTTCGGCATTGATAGCCATGCCGTTGGCGCGGGTATCTTGTCCTTTCGGTACGCCGCGTCTGCGGTTGAGGTCGCTCATGATATTGCCGGCGTAGTCTTCGGGCGTGGTGATTTTGAGTTGCATCAAGGGCTCGAGGAGAATGGGCTTGGATTGACGTGCGGCGTTGAGAAATCCCTTGCGTGCAGCTACGCCGTATGCCGTGTCTGCGCTGTCGGGCGAGGCGGTCGTGCCGTCTATTAACCTGATTTTCAGGCTTTCAAGCGGGTAATTAGCGAGGACGCCGTAATTCATCATCTCTTCAAATGAATTGCGAATTGCCTGCACTACCATATCAGACATGATGTGTGTCGGAACATCCACTTCAAATTGCAGCCGCGATTTTCCCGTCTTAAATTCATCTGATTCTAAAAACTCTGCATCCGCCGGACTGAGTTCAAACTCCAATTCAGCCGCGAGATTAGAGCCGTTTGGTTGCTTCACCAAGACCTCTCTATGGCGCACCGTTTCCATCAAACGCTCCTTATACGTCACTTGCGGCGCACCTTGATTCACGTCAACTTTATAATCATTTTTTAATTTATTTAAAATAATTTCTAAATGTAACTCACCCATTCCGCGTACAATCGTTTGTCCCGTTTCTTCATTTTCAAATACCTGAAAAGTCGGGTCTTCCTCCATGATAAAACCCAATGCTTCTTCGATATTATCCAAATCACTTTGCGCCTTCGCTTCAATCGCCACGCCAACCACAGGTTCGGGAAAAACAATGCTTTCCAAGATAATCGGATGTTTTTGGTCGGCAAGGGTATCGCCCGTATTCAGGTTACGTGTCCCGACGACTGCAACGATATCTCCGGCGGTGACTTCCTTGACAGGATGTTGCTTGTCGGCGTGCATTTGGTAGAGTTGCCCTACGCGTTCGCGCTTGCCTGTACGTGTATTGAGAAAGGTCGAATTTTCTGCCAATCGCCCTGAATACACTCGTATGAAAACCAGTTTATTATGTTTGTTTCTAACGACTTTAAATGCTAATGCTGCGAAAGGCTCATCGGGGTTGGGCGGTCTTGTTTCGACTTTCTTTGTGTGCGAATGTATCCCCGAAATTGCCTCCACATCCTCCGGCGAAGGCAAGTACCGACACACCGCATCTAATACCAACTGAACACCCTTATTTTTATAAGCCGAACCACACATCATCGGGATAATTTTCAACTCCCGCGTAGCTGTACAAATAGCTTTATGTATATCATCTTCCGTAATCGAATCGGGGTCTTCGAAGAAGCGCTCCATAAGTGACTCGTCGAGTTCGGCGACGGCTTCGAGGAGTTTTTCGCGGTATTCTTCGGCTTCTTCTCGCACTTCTTCCGGAATGTCAATTGCTTCATAAGTAGAGCCATCTTCTTCATCCCATTTATAACCTTTCATCGTTATCAAATCAACGATGCCTTCAAAGTCTTCTTCTTCGCCAATTGGGATTTGAAGGGGAATAGGCTTGGCTCCAAGCTGCTCTTCTACTTGTCGTACAACTTCCAAAAAATCAGCACCTTGTCTGTCCATTTTATTTACAAAGCCGATACGTGGCACACCATATCTATCTGCTTGTCGCCATACAGTTTCGGATTGTGGTTCCACGCCACCTCGCGCACAAAACAAGGCTATCATACCATCCAACACGCGTAATGAACGCTCCACTTCTACCGTAAAATCTACATGCCCCGGCGTGTCGATGATGTTGAAAATATACTCCGTATCGTCCAATTTCCATTCGGTACGGGTTGCGGCGGCGGTGATAGTGATACCGCGTTCTTTTTCTTCGGTAAGGTGGTCCATTGTAGCCGCGCCGTCGTGTACTTCACCTAGACGATGTGTGCGTCCGGTGTAGTATAGGATGCGCTCGGTTGTGGTCGTTTTACCGGCATCAATGTGTGCGGCGATACCGATATTGCGTGTGTATTTCAGCTCGTTTTTCTTCATGACAAAAATGTAACGCCGTCAGCTTGACGGCAGTTGTTTTCGCCGTCAGGCTGACGGCGTTACAAAGAGAAAGGTAATATTTTTTTGTGAGAAATTTAAATGCAAATGCAACCCTCGAATTCTACATTTGTATTTAGTGAAAGAAATTAAATAAAATAATTGAGGGGTGGGCGCAACCTAAAATAGCATCCTAAACTCAAAAGAGTACCCCAGAT
>JAHDEO010000139.1 GCA_020628725.1 Saprospiraceae bacterium | reverse complement strand
TAACTCGCAACTCGCAACCCGTAACTCGTAACTCGCCCCCCGCAACTCATTATCGTTTTACAAATTTTTCCACTAAAATAATATCATTAGCTACCATTTGAACGAAATAAATACCGGAAGGTAAATTCCTCACATTCAACTGAGTATTGATTGTATCGTAATTATCTTGTAAATGTTGCTGTATGATTTTACCATTAATATCAACTACATTAATTTGCACATGATCTATCTCGCCTAATGTAGCATATACCGTTATCACATCATCAGCTAAAGTAGGCGCAATCCACATATCAATTGTGCCATCGCTTAGTTTGGCATAAGTGTTATCAGCTTGATAATTCAACTGCGCTATACCGCCTGCAAGACAGAAGTTATTGGTTTCGGAAGTGCCAAATCTGCCGCCGCCACTGGCGAGTACGGTACCGTTGGCGTCTGTTAGAGTGTAATTACCGCATATTTGCCCTATGCGCGGAAGACCGTTGAATACACCGCCGATTCCGATAGAAGCAATATTGACACCAGTCAAAATCGTAGTAGTACGACGGGGGCACATACCATCATTGGCAGAATCATAGAATATCAAATCATAACAGCCATCCGGCAAGCAAGAGATGTCAGGTAAAGCAAGGTTGGAGTTGGCGAGTCCTATACTATAAGTGTTGCCACCGGAAGAAGCAACAACATTACCGTTAGCGTCTGTAATTTCCCAACTGGTTTGAGCCGGCGCACCATCAAAGTTAATGTCAAGGTCAACACCCGCACAGGCATCTTGCCAACAGGTGAAATTGGAAATATTGTCTTGTCCTGCTACTTCAAATGTACCGCCTACATAGAGTTCATTACCATTGAAAGCCATTGCATTGAGCAGATTATCGACACCTACACTTGTGGTTGCTCCGAGTGCTTCCCAACCGCTTGCAGCCGACCACCGCACCAAGCCATTGACAATGATATTTGAAGTAGGGAAATTATTGAGTGCTGATTTAAAACTTCCCGCTACGTATAGATAGCCATTGCGATAATCAAGGTCGTTGACATTATTGGATAAGCCGTTTTCTATCTTTTCCCATTGGCTCGTATTGCGATTCCATGCGGCAATTCTATTGACGGTCACGCCGCCTGCCAAAGCAAAGTTGCCACCTGCGTATACGTAGTCGGGCGTGATTTCAATAGCTTGTACAAAACCGCTTGTACCTGCTCCAAGTGTTCCCCAATTGCTGCCATTCCATGTGGCGATTCGGCTGGCAAAATTACCGCCTGCGGAAGCAAAATTTCCTCCCACATACACGACATCATTTTCATCAATAGCAATCGAACGAATTTCATTGCCTGTACCCGTAATGCCTGTTCCGCCATCTGTCAATGCTGACCATATACCACTATTGTAAAGTGCTATGTTATTGGCGGTGATACCATTGGCTTGTACGAATGTACCACCGATATAAACACCATCGTTGGAATCTATGGCAATTGCCAATACAGGTCCGTCTGTTCCGCTGCCGAGTGCTTGCCAAGTACTGCCGTTCCAACGTGCGATATTGTTGGCACTCACTCCACCAATTTCCGTAAAATTACCACCTGCATACAAATCGCCATTGGAAGCGAGTGCAAGGGCATAGACAACACCATTGGAACCTGTACTCAGTGTATTCCAAGTTGCACCATCCCAACATGCGATATTTTGGGCAGATGTAGCACCACCAACTGTGTTGAATAAACCACCAATGCAAACGTTGCCATTATCATCAGAAACTGCGGCATGTACTGTCCCATCGGTATCTGTAGGGTCGGGAGTACACCAATCTCCAACGCCGACTACCGAAGCCGCACTTGGTGCTGTAAATCCATCTATTAACTGGTAGACCACGCCACTCGAACCATAGCCCGAAAAATACAATTCCTGATTAATATCTTCTCCAAAAGAAGACACAAAAACCCTCGAACCACTTTGGTCAACGGCGTTGAATAAAAGGGTGCGATTCGTGCTGCCTGTATTTGGGTCATAGTCCAAGAACCACACTCTGCCCGTCACGTAGTCGGCAAAGACGTATTTTCCGTAAATATCAGGATTGGTACTGCTGATTTGCGAGCCGCGATAGACGAACCCGCCTGTTATAGACCTATCTCCTTGACTTTGATTGTAAACATATATAGGTGGAGTATGGCTGGCAGGAGCAGGCGTAGCGTTTGAATAAACGACATACCCTTCAAAGCGGTCCCAACCGTAATTTCCTCCATTTTCTATCAAATTAATTTCCTCATATTGATTTTGTCCTACATCACCTGCCCATAGCAAGTTGGTAGAGAGGTCAAAATTCATCTTCCACGTATTTCGGATGCCCCAAGCATAAATTTCATCGGCACCCGCTACACCCACAAAGGGGTTGTCCGGCGGAATGGCATAACCCGGACAAGCAGTATTTACATCTATGCGAAGAATGGCACCGAAGAGTGTGTTTTTGTTTTGTCCGTTGTTTTGCGGATCGCCGCCGCCACCGCCGTCACCTACTGAAGCGTAGAGATAACCATCGGGTCCGAAGGTGATTTTACCGCCATTATGATTGGAATTATTTTGATTTTTTACAAATGCCATGACTTCGCAGCCACTCGCGACATTGGCAAGATTGGGATTAAAAGCATTGACTTGAAATCGCTTGATGACTATCTCCACCAATCCACCGGAAAGGTCGGTCATGTAGACATAGAAGTAGCCATTTTGTTCGTAATCAGGATGAAAAGCCAAGCCGAGGAGTCCTTTTTCTTGTCCTGCATTATAGTTTACTTGGCTGGTAATATCAAGGAAAGTAGTACTGGTAGTCACCCCTGAATCATTGTCAAACACTTTGATGCGTCCCGGTTGTTCTACGACAAACAAGCGGTCATCTCCGGGCACACCTGTATTCTGAATTTCGACAGGAAACTGAAAGGTGAGATTCGGGAAAGCGTTTTGGTAGGTGATTTGGGCAAATGATGGGAATGATATTGCCATTAGCAAAAGTGCTAATATTGCTTTTTCTAATACTCTTAACATGTTGATGTGTTTGAATTATATAAATAGAAAATTGCCCCGACATCGAAGCGTTCAAGAGTAAAGATAATTCCAATATGTTACATTTGTTTAAAATTTTATAAAAAATAATATGTCATTTCTATTTTGATGGTGGTCTAAAATAGCAAAAGCGAGAACTACATATGTAATTCCCGCTTTTATATTCGCCTGGTATCAGCTGTGAGAGAAGGATTCGAACCTTCACGGAGCAGTTAGCCATAGTACAAATCAACTTTAGTGGTCAACCCGTTATACTACGTTTATCCTGTTATCCCCACCCTCGAGACAGGAGGGCATGTCTGCCAATTTCATCACCTCACAGTATTATTAATTTTGAATGAGCGAATGAATTTTGAATTAATTCATTCATTCGCTATTTTTATTTTGGGGATTTGTGAAAGAGCAACTTTTTGCCTTTTGATTACATGACAAAGATAAAGGAAAAGGTGTTTTAATGCAAATATTTTAAGTATTTTGTTTATTTTTTACGAAATTATTAATTTAGATTGCAAAATGATGTAAAAATGATATTTGCTAAAATGATTTCACCAATTGTTTTGAGAATATTTTAATAAAGAATCTTTATGAAAAAAGTAGTTATATGTATAAAGAAGGTTACAAAACTTTCAAAAATTTTTGAAAGTTAAAAAACTTCACTATATTTGCACCTGTAAATATCAAACATTTAACAATTCTTGTACTTACTTGTAATGAAAATTCTACAATTATTATTCGTTACCCTCTTCTTAAGCGTTTCTTTTACCACTCAAGCTCAACAGGAAGTGCAACTTCCAAGTCCATACAGCACTTCCTCATCTTTTTTCGATTCCTACGGAGAAAATACCATATTTTACGGACAGTCACCTGCTAACAGTGCAGGCAACGCCGTCTTAGTATTTGTACATGGATTTACTTCCAGCGCAAGCACATGGTTTGATTCGGGCAACACAATGTACCAAAGTGCATACAACGCCGATTATCGTACTGCTTTTGTTTCTATGACAGAAGGTGAAGGTATGTGGGTGAATGGTGGATTATTGGCAAATATGTTGGTCGATATTACGCAGCATTATGATGTAAATAAGGTGGTGATTATTGCACACTCTAACGGTGGCAAGGCTTCCGAAGTAGCTATGTTTTATCATAATAAAAAGAATTTAGTTGACAGAGCGATTACGCTTGGTACGCCTTTTCATGGAACAGAACTCGCTGACCTTGCGGAGACTTTTTGGTTCGCGTGGTTGGCTGACCTTGTAGGATTAGGTGGTGGTACGGCTACTTCTACGACTTATTACATGGGAGGATCTGTGCGCCCTTACATGGATAATTTATCAACGAACAGACCCGGAAAATTTATCAACTTTGGTGCAGAAGGTAATTGTAGTGGTACAACGCTTTCGGCTCCTGCGATGTGTACGGCAGGTGGTTATATTCACATGGCAGGCGGTGGCAAAAATGACGGTGTTACACCTTATTATAGCTCTAGTCGTCCGGGCGGATTTACATATTGGTCATACTATAATTCTCCTGACCATGACCATACAGATGTAAAGCAAGATTATGTAGTTTGGAATGATGTAGAGCCTTTAATTGGCATTAATATGAATAATTTGCGTGTAGCTCAAGCAGCCACTAATAATTTCCCAAAACGAGAAATCATTAGCAATTTCCAAATTATTAATGCCGGAGATGAGCCGATGGATTTTGTAATAGAAGAAGGTGCTACCGATATTCAAATTGAATTAATGTACACGAAAGAAGATGCTTCTTTTGAATTACAAACTATTGATAATCAAGCGGTCACAGCAAATTCTAATTTGGTGGAAGGAGATAAATACCAAAAAGGAAAAACGGCTACATTGATGGTGGAAGATTTGCAGGCAGGTCGCTACAATCTGAAAAGCGATGCTGTACAGTGTGCTGCGATTGTAAGTTATAACGGTGGTGTAGCTTTGCGTCACGTCAGCGAATTATCTGAAGAAAAGCCTGCTTACAGTTCAAATGAAACAGTACACTTCAATGTAGAAGTACTCAATATGCAGACGCCCGAAGCAGTTGACATGAAGGCTTTTGTTACCTTGAAAAATGACTTACAAGGCAATCCTATCGCTGATGCAACGCCTGTTGAAATCAGTTTTGAATTGCAAGCTGACGGTAGCTATGAATTTACACTTGAGCAACCGGAAGTGGGTGTTTATAATGTCTTTGTGGAAGCAAAAGGGGAGACTTTCGCTCGCAATCTTATCACAGGTTTTGTAGTGAATGATGCGACCAGTGCACCAATTCAGAATGAAATAGAAACTGAAATGCCAAGTGAATTGAGCGTCAATCCGAATTTGATACACACATCGACTATGGTGACATTTGAGATGGGCGAAGGAGCAAACAACATGCTTTCACTTTTTGATGTCAATGGACAATTAGTTAGAACGATTAATTTGGACGGTTACGGCAGCGGTGTTCAGCAAATCGAATTGAATCTTGATAATTTGGAAAGTGGTGTTTACTTCCTGAATTTGTATAATGATAACGGAACGCAGACGCAGCGAGTAGTGAAGTTTTAAGACGAGCGTTCAGTGAGAAATAATTTATCCCGAATTTCTGGTTTTCAGGAGTTCGGGATTTTTTTGTTGTTATTGCACTTAAAATTCCCCTTGTAATACGTGTAAATATTGACTAACTTTGTATTCATAAAAATGAGTGAAAAAGGAAGATATATCAATCCGTTGACGGACTTTGGGTTTAAAAAATTATTTGGTACAGAGCCAAATAAAGTGCTGTTAATCGACTTCCTAAATCAAATCCTTCCTGATAGAAAAATAAAGGATCTAACGTATTCATCAGGTGAAAGACAAGGTTTGACGGAAGTAGATAGAAAAGCTATTTTTGATTTGTACTGTATTGGCGATAGCGGAGAGCGGTTTATCGTGGAAATGCAAAAAGCCAAGCAAAATTATTTCAAAGATAGAAGCGTCTTTTATGCTTCATTTCCTATTCTGGAGCAAGGCAAAAAAAATACATGGGATTATCAATTAGACCCTGTTTACTCCGTAGGTGTTTTAGATTTTATTTTTGATGACCACAAAGACGAAGAGGAACTTTTGCATATCGTAGAATTGAAAAATCAAAGATGCGAGGTCTTCTACGACAAATTGAAATTCGTTTATATCGAACTTCCAAAATTCAAGAAAAAGGAAGAAGAGTTGGAAACTCATTTTGATAAGTGGATGTACGTTTTTACGCATCTTTCTCAATTGCAAGACCGTCCGAAAAAATTACAAGAGCGCGTTTTTACCAAGTTATTTGAAGCTGCTGAAATTGCTAAATTCACACCTAAAGAGAGAGAGGCTTATGAGGAGAGTTTAAAGTATTATCGAGATATTAAAAATGTAGTCGATACTTCAAGGGAAGAAGGCAGGGAAGAGGGTAGAGAAGAAGGCAGAGAGGAAAGAAATATTGAAATAGCAAGAGCATTGAAAAAGAGCGGCGTTTCAATTGAAATAATCATACAATCCACAGGACTCTCGAAAAAGGAAATTGAAAATTTGTAGAAATAAAATAAATTTATCCCGAATTTCTGGTTTTCAGGAGTTCGGGCTTTTTTTGTTAGAAGTGTTTTGATTTGGTTTCTTTTATTTCATGGGGATAGAAGGTGCGAATTGTACCGTCGTGATATTCTTCTATAAATTGTATGTGTTTTAATGTGTCTAAATCTGATTTATGGATTTTCATTATACCGAAACCCTTATTATCCATAATACTTTTTCCATTGAAAATAATGTCAATATCCTCCAATAGATAATATTCATATCGCCAATTATAGGCTTGAATCTTCAAACTATCTCCTTCCTTTTTATACTCTACTATTCCTTTTGCAAGTGGATAGTTTCCTACTCTTAATCCTTTGGAAATCAATTTAATGTAAGAATCTATCGTTTGTTTATATTTCTCGTAATCAGGATGTTTGTACTGGTCTCTTGGTGCAAGTTGCCATTTTACTACCCGCATGTTATCCTTTTCTTTTGCGATGGTAAAAAATACATCGTTGTCAACGGTTGTTATGTTAAACCGCTTAAACATATCATATTCTTCACACCAAAAGTCTAATGTGTCAATCGTATGTACAAAGTCATTCCATAAATCTCGTGTGATAGGCGTCGTTGTTCTAATAACGCTTTTGTCATCTTTTCCCGGAGGAGATAAATCTTCGTGAGTTAATTCCAATAAATACTCATCATCTGAATTGTAAACTGAACAAAGAAAGTCGAATGTACCCCAGCCACCCTTTCCACGAAAACGATACACAGAATCCATATCAATTGTTGGGAAATTTTTGACTTGCCTGCTGTAATCTACCCGAATAGAATCATTCAAATAGTAGTTGATGACTTTTTTTCCTCGTTCGTCAGGTGATTGCGGACAATAAGCGCGTTTCTCTTCATTTTCACAAGAAAAAATGACCATCAACAAAAGACAAAATACGATAAGTTTTTTCATGGAATATTGAACTTGAACTTGATACTTGCGCTTGAACTTCCCTACCTCGGCACCTCAATCTTCTCCACAATATCCCCAATCACATCCTCCACCGTAAAGCCTTCCATCTCGCGTTCCGGCGTGAGGATAATACGGTGATTCAGCACAGGCGATACCACAAAACGAATATCATCCGGCGTCACAAAGTCGCGTCCGTTCATGGCGGCTTTGGCTTTGGCGGTACGCATGATAGCGAGTGAGGCACGCGGCGATGCACCTAAGAAAAGGTCGCCATTATTGCGGGTATTATGGATGATTTCGGCGATATATTTGAGCAATTCGGGGCGTATATGAACTTGCTCGATGAGTTCGCGATATTCGGACAGTTGAGTGGCGGTGACAGTAGGGCGCACATCCGCACTGACCTTTCCGGTAAAGTCATCTTTGAAGCGTTCAAGTATGGCGATTTCTTCTTCCAGCGAAGGGTAGGAGAGGAGGATGCGGAAAAGAAAACGGTCAAGCTGCGCTTCGGGCAATTTGTAGGTACCTTCCTGTTCGATAGGGTTTTGTGTGGCAAGTACCATGAAGGGAAAACTCATTTTGTGCGTCGTGCCGTCAATGGTGACTTGGCGTTCTTCCATCACTTCAAATAGCGCAGATTGCGTCTTAGCAGGTGCGCGATTGATTTCATCTACCAGTACGATATTGGAGAAAACCGGACCTTTGTTAAAGGTAAAATCCGAAGTCTTCATATTAAAGACTGTCGTACCGACTACATCGCTCGGCATCAGGTCGGGCGTAAATTGAATCCGCGAAAATCCTGTCTCAATCGTCTGTGCCAAGAGTTTGGCAGTCAAAGTCTTAGCAATACCGGGGACACCTTCGAGTATAACGTGTCCGCCTGCCAGCATAGCGACAATCAGCAAATCCAACATCTCATCTTGCCCCACGACGACCTTCTGAATTTCATCTTTGATACGGTCAACGGCATCGCTGATAGGTTCGACATTGAGGCGATTGCGTCCCCATTGTGCTTCGTTCTCTATGGGCGCAGTGATTGCCTCCGCTTCGGGTACTTCTTGTGGTACTTCGGCTGGTTGTGTAATGGGATTTTCTTCCGGTTGGTAATTATGACCTTCTGTTGGTGTTAATTCTTCCATGATATTAGTGTTGTGGTGTCGTAGTGTTGTGGTTTTATGGTGTTGCAGTTTTTTATTTTATTGAAAATGCAAATGTGTATTTTTTGTTTTTTTAATCAAAAAAACGCATTAATGCATATAAAAAAATATTTAATTTTATTCAATCAAAAATCAAGCGTAGTCCAAATCATTCTCAATCATCGGACGCGTTCCTTTAAATAAAAAGCCAGCCAATACCCCAAATACAAAGCCACCGATATGCGCCCACCAAGCCACACCGCCGCCTGAACCTGCCACCTGACTCGGCAACAATTCGCCGATACCACTAATCAATTGTTGACCAATCCAAAGCCCCAAAAACCAAACCGCCGCCATATGAAATGATGAGAAGATATACGCCACAAAAACCTTAATTTTAGACTGCGGAAACATCACCATATACGCACCCAATACTGCCGAAATCGCTCCACTTGCACCTACTGCGGGAATCGGACTGTCAAGATTGAAAAAGATATGCGCCGCCGACGCTGCTAAACCACCCATCAGGTAGAAAAACGCAAAACGCACATTGCCAATCGTCGCCTCAATATTGTCAGCAAAAACCCAAAGGAATAGCATGTTACCAATCAAGTGCATCCAACCACCATGCAAAAACATACTGGTTAGTAGCGTAAAATAATCCTGCCCGTTGACAATCTCGACAGGTATTGCGCCATAATGTTTGACAAATTGGCTACAATCCGGCTGTAGTGTAACTTGATACAGAAATATCAATACATTTATACCAATAAAAAGGTAGCTGAATATCGGTTTGTAACCGCCTTGTACATTGTCGTCGCCTATTGGAAATATCATATTTACGAGTTACGAGTTGCGGGTTACGAGTTATTGATTTGTGTTTTCAAATCTGCTATATTGATGTCGTTGTGTGAGGTGTCGTAGATAGCTTTACCGTCCTTAATAAGGATAATTTGCGGAGATTGGTGAACAACGCCAAGTGTCTCTGCAATTTTATTGGAAACAGGACGATAAGCAATCAAATCCAGATAGTATGGTTCAATCTCCGTGCCATCCAAATCCCAATTGCGTTCAAAACGACCTTTTGCCATCGAACTAATCGAACATCGCGTACTGTGTTTAAATATCACACAAGGTACTGTATTTGAGCGTTCTATCAAAGCCTCCAAATCGGCTTCAGTAGTTAGCTCATGCCATTGAATAGCTTGAGTTTCGGCTGTATTGGTTTTTCCAGTTAATTTACTAAATAATCCCATCTATTGAAATTTCAAATTCCAAATAACATCCCGATAGTTATCGTGGACAAATTCCAAGTACAAAACGATTTGGAATTTGGTCTCGGCTCAGCCGAGAGTGATTTGGATTTTTTGTTGTGATGCGAATATACGCTTTTTTGATAACGTTGTTAGCGCAAAGAAAGTTTATTCATGTGCTGATGTACTGACGTGCTGATATACTGATGTGTTATTTTTACGACAATAATCCAATACATTAATTACGTCAGCACATCAGCACACCCACACATCAGCACGTTATCCACATTTTATAAACATTCGCTTGTGCATAAATTTTCACAATTTAAATGATAGCGAAGTAAATAACTTTGATTGAATTATTGTAAATTTGCAATCTGAATAAAAATTCCAAATCACTCTCGGCTGAGCCGAGACCAAATCCCAATAGAGTTGAGATTAGACCTTCCGTTGAATTGGAATTGCACAATAGAAAGTTGATTATTAATATAATATAAAACGAATCACGAGTCAACGAATAAACGAATCACTAATAATGGGAAAAATCATTGCTATAGCCAATCAAAAGGGTGGTGTCGGTAAAACGACCACAGCCATCAACCTCGCTGCGAGTCTTGCAGTGCTCGAAAACAGAGTATTGTTGATTGATGCCGACCCACAGGCAAATTCGAGTTCGGGCGTAGGTATTTACCAACAACAAATCGAAAGTAGCCTATACGATTGTATGATAGATGAACTCGACCCATACGATGCGATTTTGGAAACGGATACACCAAACATGCACTTGCTGCCTTCACATGTAGATTTGGTAGGAGCAGAAGTTGAATTGGTAGATAGACCTGAACGTGAGCGTGTGATGCAGCATATGTTGGAGCCGATTCGTGATGATTACGATTTTATTATTATTGATTGTCTCCCGTCTTTGGGTTTTGTGACGATTAATGCATTGACGGCAGCAGATTCAGTGATTATTCCTATGCAATGCGAATTTTTTGCATTAGAAGGTTTGGGCAAATTGAAAAATACCATCAGCCTTGTTCGTCAAAATCTTAATCCTGACCTTGTAATTGAAGGCATTCTGCTTTCCATGTATGATGGTCGTTTACGTCTTGCCAAAGAAGTAGTTTCGGAAGTTCGCAATCATTTCCAAGATAAAGTATTCGACACCATCATTCACCGAAATGCAAGACTTGGCGAAGCACCCGGCATAGGAAAACCCGTTATCTTATACGATGCAGAGTGCAAGGGTACGGTGAATTTCCTCAACCTCGCAAAAGAAGTAATGAATCAAAATCTCGCAGCCGCTTGAGGCAATGCTACAATGATAAAATGCTTAAATGATGTAATGTAAATGAGTGAATTTTGAATGAGTGAATAACGAGAGAGGACATTCACTCATTCAAAATTCACTCATTCACTCATTTTCATTGTTGCATTGTATCATTTAAGCATTTAAGCATTGATACTATGGCAAAAAGTCGAAAAGGACTTGGTGTAAACAGATACTTTAATAATATCGACACCGAGCCGGTAGAAGATAAGAAACCCAAAAAAGTAGCGCGACCTTCGCGCGACAACACCGTAGCGATGTTGCCTTTGAGTTACATTGAAGTCAATCCGTTTCAGCCGCGTAATGAATTTGATGAGGAGGCTTTGGAAGAACTGGCAACTTCTATCAAATTACATGGTTTGATACAGCCGATTACGGTGCGTCGTTTGAATGCGAAAAGCTACCAGTTGATTTCAGGTGAACGTCGCTTACGAGCCTCGAAAATTGCGAAGCTCAAAGAAATTCCTGCCTACATTCGCACTGCCGATGACCAAGCCATGCACGAAATGGCACTCATCGAAAACATCCAACGTGAAGACCTTAATGCGATGGAAATTGCTTTTACTTACCAACGTCTGATAGATGAATGTGATATTGTGCATGAAGAATTGGGCGACCGCGTTGGCAAGAAGCGTGCAACTGTAACCAACTATCTGCGCCTACTCAAATTACCGCCCAAAATTCAAGACGGACTTAAAAAGAAAGACATCGCAATGGGACATGCCCGTGCACTTTTGGGCATAGAAGATGCTGCCGCACAAATTACTGCTTACAAGGAAGTTATAGAAAATAAACTCTCTGTCAGACAAACCGAAGAACTTGCCAGAAAGTACAGCGGCAAGCCTACCGAAAAGAAAGCTGCCAAACCAACTAAACTTGGTGATGAATATAAAGATGTTCAGAAAAATTTGCGGTCATATCTTGGCACTAAAGTTAGCTTAAAAACGAATGGCAAAGGCAAAGGGCAGATTGTCATTCCTTTTGTGTCTAATGAAGATTTGAATCGAATTTTAGAATTAATTGAGGAATGATTAGTATTCCTTTAACGGTATAAAAGCAATATTAAGTGTAAGTTTGGGCTTGGAAAATAAGACAATCATTATTTAAAACTAACACTTATGAAAAAATATGTATGCTTTCTCTCCTTCTTTATAATATCAATTTGTGTAAATGCTCAAGTTGATACTACGTTTGTTCAGGCAGATACTATCTCACCAATAATAGATACTACTCAAATAGAAGTAGAAGAGCAATCAGATAAAAAATTCTCCTTTAAAAGAAAGAAACCCAAACCGGAAGTGCCGCTCTTAAAACGAATTATGAAACCCGAAAAACATTCTCCACTTTCTGCTACGGTATATTCGCTCGCGCTACCGGGCGCAGGACAAGTTTACAATAAAAAATACTGGAAACTACCTATCGTATATGGTGGATTAGGTTGGATGGGCTATCGGATAAATCGTACGACAAGGATACACAGGATTTATCGAGATGCATATGTCGCTCGAATCGACGAAGACCCTACGACAGTAGATACACTCCTCACATTTTATACAGACAGCAATCTTGATGCTTTACGTTTGAGTAGCAAAAAACAACAGGAATTGGCGATTATTGGTTTTGCTGCTGTGTACATTTTAGTTGCAGCGGATGCTTTTGTAGATGCGCATTTATGGAGTTTTGATGTCAATGATGATTTGAGTATGGGAGTTGGTCCTGCCTTGTTACCGCCTACGACCCGGCAGCCCGCGAGTCTTGGTGTCTCTCTTCAACTTCGTACAAAAGCTCCACCTAAACCGACACCTTTATCCATTCTAACTGAGTGAGTTCCATAAAAAAAGTCCGCTCGGCTAACGAGCGGACTTGATTAAAACAACATTTATGGATATCGAAGAGCAATTCGTAACTGTATTGATTTACCACAATGATAGGTGATTTTAACTAATTTGTCAAATTTATTTACATCTTTTTTGAAAATAATTTTATTTTTTAATATATTTTTTTAGATGTGTAAATTAATGTTTTTATTAAGTTAATAAATTGATAATCAAATAGTTTTGAAGAATTTATTTTTATGTATAATTAAAAGTTATTCACTTTAATATCTTGTTAATCAAATATCTTAAAAAAATCAATTTTTTATCAAAAAACGCCTTGCTAAGTTACAAATTGAATTATGGATAACGAAAACCAACGAAGTAAAGACCTGCTAAATATCCGCCCAACTATACCTCAAGCTAAAGTTAATGAGCAAACAAGCCCCGAAGAACGATTTCAAAATCTTACCTTACGCCCGATTATCAAATTACAACATCCGATACTTATCGAAATATTCAAACAATACATCACACGAACGAAAACCAAATTTTCCGAACTTTCCGACCACCAACGTGTTATTTTCATTGATAAGACATTCAACAAAGACACCAAATTCAAAAACGAACTCAAAGGCGTCATTCTCGGACAAATGACCGTAGAAGAATACCAAATCTACGCCCAAAATGCCAATGCCTTCAACAAACGTATGACAAACATGCTCGCACAACGCATAAAAGACAGTATTACTGAATTATAGAGGTCAGAAGTCAGACTGCGCTGCTGTCAGAAGTCAGATAAATCGGTTTGGCTTCTGACAATGAAATGTTCTGACTTCTGACATCTGACATCTAATTTTCACAATGCCCACACCGTTTTTTCACCCCCAATTTGGCGGAAAAATCACCCAAGAACATCTCAAACGCTACGAACAATCACCGAATTGGAAAAAGGGGCGTTTTCGCAATCGTTCGTTCACAAAGATGATGCACATGAAGCCTCAAGATTTTCCTTCATTTCTCCGCCAACAACTCTCCGACAAACATCTCCGCGAACCACAACAGTCGATTGAAATCGAACCATTTACAGGCGCAGATTTTGATGCGATAACAGACAAGCCACGCTTCACATGGTTTGGTCATTCGGCGGCTTTGCTGAAAATCGGTGGGAAAAATCTGCTCATCGACCCGATGTTTGGGAGTGATACATCACCTGTAGGTCCGGTGCGTACCAAGCGTTTTAGTGAAAACACCTTGGATTTGATTGATGCCTTGCCGCCGATTGATGCGATTTTATTTACCCATGACCATTACGACCATCTGGATTTTGCGAGTATGAAAAGATTGAGGGGGAAAGTGAATCGTTATTTTACGGCTTTGGGCATTGGGCGGCACTTAGAGCGATGGGGGATTCCTACAACACAAATCACAGAACTGGACTGGTGGGATTCGTTTGATTTCGAAGGAGTGCAACTGACGTTTACGCCTTCACGCCACTTCTCCGGGAGAGCCTTGAATGACCGCTTCAAATGCTTATGGGGCGGTTGGGTTTTTCAAACTTCATCACATCAGATTTATTGGAGTGGCGACGGCGGATACGATACCCATTTCAAAGAAGTAGGGGAGCGATTCGGAGCATTTGATTGGATGTTTTCGGAGTGCGGACAGTACAATGAAAATTGGTATCAAACCCACATGAACCCGGAAGAAAGTGTACAAGCTGCGGTAGATGTAAGTGCGAAAATTGCAATGCCCTACCATTGGGGCGGTTTTGCCTTAGCATTGCATACATGGAAAGACCCGGTGGAGCGATTTGTAGCAGAAGCTAAACGATTGAATCAAACAATTTGCACACCTAAGATTGGGGGGATTGTGACAATGGGAGAGGAAGACTTGGAAGATAGGTGGTATGAAAAATTAGCATAAAATAACGTAAC
>JAHDEO010000138.1 GCA_020628725.1 Saprospiraceae bacterium | reverse complement strand
CGCTCCATAGTCGAACTACTCGTTAAAGACATCATCGTCGCAAAGGATGAAATTGAAATTAACCTATTTTACGCACCAACGGCGAATCTCTCCCGCCACCCTCTCTTAAAAGGCGGTGAAATGGGTAACTATCCTTCTTGCTGAATTTATTTCAGCATCTCCCGAACGATAGAAAACTAATGCCGCACAAAACATCTAAATTTATGATTATGAGCAAAATACAAAATTGCAACTCACATTTAACATCGTGCTTGTAGCTGGGGAGATACTAAATAAATTCAGCAAGACGTTCTGTTTTGAGAGTAGGATATTTTTTATCCGTAGTTCAATATTACGAAAAATACCTGCTCCCAAATACTAATCAGTATTCAAAAGCAGGTATTTCAAATTTATCTTAAAAACTACGTTGCTATGCTTTCGCTTCTTGAATCTCTCGCGCTCTAATACCTACAATTGCCACAATAGTCATCAACAAAGCTAATATGATTAAACCCCATTCGCCGAGTGTTGGTACTTCATCTATAAATTCACAGCTTGTACATGGTCCGCCCGATTGCGTCAATGTAGCACCTACGGCATTGGTAAATCCGGCTGTGTATGTGGTCGCGCTATCCGCAGGAACGTAAGCCACTAAGGTATAAGTCCCGTCGCCATTATCGGTCACAGTAGCCGTTGAAGGTACAGTGCCTCCCATACCATCAGGGTCTACCAAACCACCTGCACTGGTCAATGCCCATCCTTGTCCTGCCCCGTTCGGGTCGGTAATGGTGATGGTTTCTTGTGCTAAGTCACTCACGCCGTCACCATCTAAGTCGATACCGGCTGTACAACTACAAGGGTCAGTAATCGTAGCCATCGGCATGGAACAATCTTCACGCACGACATCAATCGGATTACTCAATTCAAAACATACGTCGCTCGAAATACCTCCTGCATTATCGCCTTGATTGGCACCGGAAAGATTGCCTTCCCATGAGATAGCCCAAATTTGACAAGTACCCACTGGCGCACCTTCAAGGTCAGGTGAGAAAGTCGTGGAACCGGGAGCCATGACGCCCATAGAAAGAATATCACCCGTAGCTCCATCAGTAATTAACCAACCGAAATTTGTACCTGATTGACCGCTTAATGTTACATCAATTATATCAGCATTACCATCTAATGCACAAACTGTAGTCGCGCTTGTAGTGGCGATTGTTCCGGCAGTAACTTCTACACGATTCACAGTAATTGGATTGCTCAATTGGAAACAAATATCACTCATAATACCGTTGGCATTATCCCCCATATCTGCGCCTGATAGCGTACCATCCCAACTAATCAACCAAATCGAACAAGCTCCGGGAGGCGCACCTTCGAGGTCGGGTGAGAAAGTCGTACCACCAATATTAACGACACCTGCGCTGCCTGTTTCTGCTGTACCGGAAAGAATAGTTCCTCCCGAATCAGTAATCAACCAACCGAAATTCATACCTGCTTCGCCTGTAGTCGAAACATTAATCACATCCGCATTGCCATCTAAGGCACAAACGGTTAGGTTGTCATTCGTAGTGAGTGTACCTGCTACCGCAGTACAGTTTGGCACACAATTATCACAGGCGATTGACCCCGTTAAGCCCATAAGGGCACATTCCGCAGGAGGCGCGAATGTTACATCAGCATTGAAATTATAAACAAGAGAAGAACCATCCGCGTCGCAAGCCATTGTCCGCATGGCACATTGTGTGCCATCTGCAGAAAGTAATTCAGCCATCAAGGTATTACACATCCCATCTCCCGAAGTGACAACTGCCAAAGGTTCAGGAAAAACATCAATTGCACCAATCGAACCATTGATGGCAACACCATCCGCATCTAAAATATTTGAATCATCATCCGTACACGTAGCAGATAAAACAAAATCCAATGGAACGACATCACAAGTTTGATTGACTGGTAGAGTAACATCTATACAAGCCGTCAATGCTACAGGATCGATGAGTGGCACTTGTGGGTCGCCATTGATACTCAAGTCCACCAAACCTGTCGGGTCGGTGTTGAAAGTTAAACAGATAGTTTGTGTGCCATCTGTAGAACAAGCATCCACGGGTGTATCTATGCTTGTAGCTACCGGACATGCGACACAGCCGGCACAAGCAATCGAACCCGTTAAACCCATAAGCGCACAATTCGCGGGAGGCGCGAAGGTTACATCAGCATTAAAATTATACACCAAAGAAGAGCCATCTGCATCACAAGCCATTGTACGAACACCGCATTGTGTACCATCCACAGCAAGTAATTCTGCCATTAAAGTTGTACACATTCCATCTCCTGAAGTGACAACTGACAAGGGTTCAGGGAAAATATCAATCGTACCAATCAAACCGTTAATATCTGCACCGGCAGCATCCAAAACATTTGAACCATCATCCGTACAAGTTGCAGATAAAACAATGTCTAAAGGAACAACATTACAAGTCTGATTGACAGGCAGAGCAACATCTACACATGCAGTCATCGCTACCGGGTCAATCACTGCCGTTCCACCATTGATACTTAAATCTACCAAGCCTGTCGGGTCTATATCAAAAGTTACACAAACAGTTTGTGTGCCATCTGTAGAGCAAGCATCGGCGGGTGTATCTATACCCGTAGCTACCGGACAAACAACTTGTACATTACAAGGCTGCATTTCGCAAAGTGTGGTCAACACAGCAGGTGCGCTGTCAAAGGTAGGAATCGTACTTCCGCCAAAGAGTTGATTTGCCCAATAATTCATCACCATCGACTGGTCATCTGTGAACATGGACATACAAATATCATTGGAGTAATCCATATAATTATGGAAATAGTCGTTACTGCCATCGCAGGTAGCAGGTAGTGAGGCACATGTAGCTCCTGCGATAGTTGGGCATGGTGCGTTGGTGGGAGTGGCTTCGCTCTGAAGTGGTGTGTCGTTTACCATAAAAGGACCGACCTGCGGCATAGTACTGTCATCGCCTGTACAAAATGGCGGCGTACCACCAAATATAGGTTGGTCGTCACCCCAAATATGGTATAAGCCCAAATAGTGCCCGATTTCGTGTGCCGTAGTTCCTCCTTCCGTAAAGAAGAAATTCGCACCATCAGTAGCTCCTATATCAAGGTCATTGCCGGAATTACAACCCGGTCCTACACCTCCAAAAGCATCTGCAAGGATAGTCACACCATCACCGCTTGCCATACCGGGAATACCATCAGCGACACCGATAATACCCGGAAACGGAAAACCATATACTGCTACGGCTTCTACCACAAAAATATTGAGGTATCCCGTCCAAGCAGGTGCGCCGCCCAATCCGGTATTTATACCACCACCAAATTGTCCGATAGTGATAGCTGGGTCGCAAGCAGGGTCAAGTCCTTGCCCTGCGGGAGGTACGGCGAGTTTGAACTCAATACATGTCCCGGTAGAGACATCCGCAAGTGGATATCCTGTTGGGCAAGCAGCAGCTAAATCAATATTTTGCTGCACCGCGCTATTGTCTCCAAAAGCTACATTGAGCGCGTCTATTTGCTCTTGTACTTTGGTGAGTAAGCAAGTAGGATCTACACAGCTAAACGAGTTATCAAAATGAAATGCGACCGGAATGACCACTGAATTCGTACCATCACAAGGAATAGCTTGAGCATTGCTCGAAGGTACATTCATAGACGCTTGACGAAAAGCCGCATACGCAGCATCCGTCTGTGTACGGTCTTCCAAACCTGCCATCGTAGCACACCGATGTGCCGGCTCTGTTTGGGCATAAAATAAAATCGGTGAAAGGACGTAAATGAGGGTTAGTAACAGGGTAATCTTTTTCATAATTAGTATCTGAGTTTTGGTTTCAAAATCAGTGCTAAAGATAAAAAGTTAATAATAATTTAACAAATAAATCATTTGTGTTTTTTCATGACAAATACGTAGGGCAAATTTATGAATTTGCCCTACGTATTTGAATCTGATTTCTGCTCTTTGCTAAAGTATAATTTTCTCAAAAGCTGTGCATCTAAATTCCTGATAATCAAACTTGACATATCCTGTTTTCGCATAGCCCATTTTAGTATAAAAATGTTGTGAACGCGAATTTGCTTCATAAGCATCGAGGCGAATGGCGGCATAGTCATTCGCGTAAGCGTATTCCTCTGCAAAGCTCATTAATTGTCTTGCAAATCCATTCCCTTGCTTTTCGGGATGCGAGGCAAGACGGTGTACGACCAATATTTTCCCATCATTACAGTTCCATACAATATCTTGGTATTGAGGGTCTTGCTCTTCATTTAATGTCATAGTTGCCCAAACTTCGCCTCCTTCTCCAACATAATACAATTCTCCTCGTTCAATATCTTGGCGAATATTTTCGATAGCAGGATAATCCTCATGCCATTGCCGGATTCCTTGTGATTCCATGTGTGCTACACAAGCCCGAAAGACGGCTTTTATCGCAGGAATGAGTGAAGATGTTGCTTTTTTTATCATGGAAATATTGTAATTATTCAGAAGTCAGACCATTTTATTGTCAGACGTCAGAGGTCAGATATATTTTGAGATAAAAGAATCAATTTTCACATAGTTTCATCAGGTCTATCTGACATCTACGAAATATTGTTGCTTTTTCTCTGAATTCCGTTTTTAATTACATGAATCGCCTAGCGACTTTTATCATAAAAAAGTTTAAAAAACTTGCATTCTTTATTAAATTTTCATAATTTTCAGAAAAAAATGAAAATTTGTTTTTTATTATTTTCAAAACAAAATAATAAGTGCATTGTTAAGTGACCAATATTTTTACGCTATATTTGCTAAAATTTAAATAAAAAGTTCGTGAAGAATGAATGTTTCGAATTTATTTCATTCATCCCAACAACTATCGGGACAACACTCATTCATTCAAAATTAATAAAAATGACATCATCAAGAATTGTAAGAGCCGGACTGCTCATGTACCGCTACGGCAACGAGGGATTGGAAATATTTCTGTTGAATGATGAAACAGATACCTCAAAGGAAAGAGAAAATTGGTATATCCCAAATGGTGCGGTACGTACAGATGAAAACAGTTTCCATGCTGCCAAGCGCGAATTTGCCCGCGAAACGGGCATTGAGCCTGAAGTAGAAGATTTTATAGATTTGGATTGTGTAGAATGTCAAGATGGAAAAGTAAAAGCATGGGCATTCGAGGAAACAGATGCACCAGAATTGCCTTTCAATAAAATCAAGCCCAATGAATCGCCTCTACGTCTACGCCGCAAACACAAACTACTTGTGGAAAAAGGCGCGTGGTTTTGTGCAAAAGAAGCCGTCAAAAAAGTTTTCCCTGCCGAAGTAGAACTTATCAAAGAATTGAGAGATGTACTCAATGAGCGCAATCAAGCAGGATACGTATAAAGAACAAGAATCAAATACAAGCGCAAGTTCAAGTTTTGATTTGCCTTCGGCAAATCTCTCTAATCTTGAACTTGATTCTTGAACTTGCACTTGAACTTTCCTACCTTTGCTCTATGATTTTATCCGATAAAAAAATACTGGAAGGTATTGAGGATGGCAGTATTGTCATAGAGCCATTTCGTCGCAAATGTTTGGGTACCAACTCTTACGATGTGCATTTAGGCAAGCACCTCGCTGTGTATATCGACGATGTATTGGATGCTAAAAAGCACAATCAAATCAAGGAAATCATCATTCCCGAAGAAGGATATGTCATTCATCCCGGTACGCTTTATCTTGGCGTGACCGAAGAATATACCGAAACGCACAGTTCTGTGCCATTTCTCGAAGGCAAGTCAAGTATTGGAAGATTGGGCATTGACATCCATGCTACGGCAGGAAAGGGCGATGTGGGGTTTTGCAATAAATGGACACTTGAAATTTCGTGCATCCATCCCGTGCGTATATATGCGGACATGCCCATAGGTCAGTTGATTTATTTTCAAGTAGAAGGAGATATTGAAAATTACTACAACAAAAAGAAAAACGCCAAATACATCCAACGTTCCGACAAGCCCATGGAATCTATGATGTGGAAGAATTTCTAATGCTACAATGCGATAATGATACAGTGCGACAATGAAAAAACATTGTCGCATTAACGCATTGTATCATTGTCGCATTTCATTCGCTCATTCACTCATTCTATCCCCAATAATTCAATATCGAAAATTAAGGCAGAATTTGGTCCGATAGAGCCTGCACCACGCTCGCCATACGCTAACTTAGAGGGGATATACACACGCCACTTCGACCCGACAGGCATCATCTGAAGCACTTCCTGCCAACCTCTAATTACCCCCATCACAGGAAAAGAAATCGGCTTACCGCGCTCTACCGAACTATCGAATACCGAGCCGTCAATCAACGTACCATGATAATGTGTTTTTACCTTGTCAGAAGAAGTTGGAATTGGTCCGTCTCCTTCCGTGAGAATTTCGTATTGTAAGCCGCTATCGGTTACTGTAACTTCCTCTCTTTCAGCATTTTTAGCGAGAAATTCTTCGCCTTTTTTCAAATTTTTGCTTGCTAACATTTTCTTTTGTTCTGTTCTATAGTTATTTGCAATATCGGCAGCTTCATCCTCATTTATCAAATAAGGGTTGCCCTTTAATACGTCCTTGATAGCTTTGGCTATCGAGCGCGGGTCAAGCTCATCCAAACCTTGTCTTTTGAGGTCAGTTGCTAACATGATACCGATAGCATAAGACGCCGAATCAAGCTGCACTTGTTCGACCATTTCGGTTTTGGCTTTCGACTTTTTCTTGCGTTTCTTTTTCTTTTGCGCCGTTGCATTGCCGACTACACAGAAAGTTAACACGAAAATTAATATTAAATTCTTGGAACTCATTGCTAAAATATTTTGTTTTGATTGTCGTAAAGCGAATTATATTATCGCCCTGACAATATTTAAAAAATCATTCAAGGGAGTCGATACCTTGTAGTTTATGGTTCATAGAAAAGTTAAAATCAGTTATTTGCCTGATTTTCAACAAATAATAAAAACTACATACAGTTAGTTTACAAAAAGTTGATTATTAATTTTTTACGAAAAAAATATAACACAATATTATTCTATAAACTATGAATTATCAACTACAAACTAATATTCATCTGCAAAGAAATGAATTTTTTAAGAGAGTTTCTTGTTTAATAGATAAGTTTGATGACGAGGTTCGCCTCTAATTTCAACTTAAATGTACGCTTATACTCTCTTAGGGTAAAAATTAAAACTTGTAATGGGAAACATCATTATTTAACATCTTGTCGAATGACTTCGACAAACCAAAACCCATGTATCATGAAATGGCGAAGACTAAACGGTGACAAAATCGACCTGCCAATCAAGCAAGCAGTGGAAGAAACCATCAAGCGCGAAACGGCTGCCGGATACAAACTCAAAGTTTGTATTGGTACAGATTCGCAAGTGTATGGTGATACGACTGACTTTGCTACGGTGATTGTATTTCTGCGTGAAAAACGCGGTGGATTTATGTATATCCACACTGAAAAAAGCGCGGCGATAATGAGTCTGCGCGAGCGACTCATCCAAGAAGTTGGCAAATCGGTAACGGTGGCATACAGCCTGTGCGACCTATTCGACAAATACGACATCGAAATGGAAGTACACGCCGACATCAATACCGACCCGCACTTCAAATCCAACGTCGCGCTCAAAGAGGCGATGGGATATATTCGCGGTATGGGCTTTGTATTCAAAGGTAAGCCCGATGCTTTCGCCAGCTCAAGTTGCGCGGATAAAATCGTGTAATTACGAAGGCTATCGCCTAATGGCGTTATCATACTGAAAGGCAGTCACTTTTGTAGTGACTGCCTTTTTTAATTTCCCTCTTGTCTCAAGTCTCTCGTCTCGTATCTACTACGCATACACCGCCCGATACGCTTGCGGTGTCACCGCCATTATCCGCTTAAATGTCCGATTAAAATAAGAGGTGCTGTTGAAGCCACATTCATCACAAATTGCCGATACTGTCATATTGGTATTCATCAGCATTTGACAGGCAAAACCGATGCGGGTTTCATTCAAAATTTGTGAAAATGTCTTTTTCGTATGTCGTTTTACAAAGCGACAAAAAGAAGTTTCTGTCAGATACAACAAATCCGCCACTTCTTTCACGCTAATATCTCGACTATAATTCGCAAAAATATAATCGTACATCTTTTTCACACGACTAAAATGCACCTCTTTCGTATCCTGATATACATGTGTGCAAATCGTTTCATAAGAAGAGGAAGCCAATAAATTCAGTAATTCTAAAAACAAGATAACTTGTGGAAGCCCTTCATTTTCAATGATTTTCTTAATTTTCTTTGTCGCTTTTTTTCTCGTCGAACCCGAAAACACCAAGCCACGCCCCGAATCTTTAAACAAACCATTCAACACCGTAAATTCTGTTTTTTGCATAAAATCTTTCCCCAAAAATTCCGGTGTAAATTGCAATACCACTTGCGAACAAGGCATATCTGTCAAGTAGCCATGCGGCAAATTTTTCCCAAACATCGCCAAATCACCCGCCCCATATTCCGAAATGACATTCCCCACAAATCGCCGTCCCTCGCTTTTTGTTGTCAGACAGATTTCCAATTCCGGGTGATAATGCCATGCCTCTTTCAAAGTAGGACGTTTAGGTCTATCCACCAATTTAATAAATAGCGAACTGCCGGGGGCTTGTGGTATCTTCTCATATTCAGGTCTCATAATAATGCGACAATATTTTTCAATGAATGAATGAGTGAATTTTTAATGAATGAATCGCCGTCAGCCGTCCACCTTCTAGCGTCCACCGTTAACACTAAATTCGCCCTAATTAGCATTTAAAATTCAAAAATAGATAAAATAGTTCAATGTTCGGATAAAATTGGACATACATTTTGATAATTTTCATACCTAATTTTACATTGCAATACAAACCCCTCGCAAAATGATATACTAATTCAAGTTGTATACAACTTGAAAAATTCCAAAAAACAAATCCCAAATTCCAATAAAATACATAAAACGTGTCTATTGGGATTTGGAATTTGTTTTTTGGAATTTACTCAAGTCTACGACTTGAGTCATGCTATTTTTCAAAAATAAACGAAATAATATGAGACAATCCAGCTACTATTTTACACGCCTCATGATGACAACTCTTCTATTTGCATTATTCTTTATTGGTGCAAATGCTCAATCTACCATTTCCGGTACAATTACGGACGATAGCGATACACCGCTGATTGGTGCCACCGTTTATATTGTCGAACTCGGCAAAGGAGTCGCGACAGATGTGAATGGTCAATACAGCATCGACGTCCCCCCCGGAACCTATACAATGGAAGTCAATTACATCGGTTTTGGCAGCGTTACACGTCAGGTCACTGCTGATGGTGCTCAGTCTATGAGCATCGCACTCGGTTCAGACAATCTCGCATTGGATGAGGTGATCGTGACGGGTACATTTAGCAGTCGTTCACAGAAGGACTCGCCGATTTCGATGAGTTATCTGAGCGGTGTACAACTGCGACAACTCGCCGCAAGTTCACAGGCGGATGTCCTGCGTACCGTTCCGGGTATTACTGCCGAAGGTGGTGGTGGTGAGATTGCCTCCAACATCTTTGTACGCGGTATGCCTTCCGGTGGTCAATACCAATTTACGCCTTTACAGGTCGATGGATTGCCCGTTCTGAGTACTTTCGGTCTCAATTCTTCCGCACACGATGTTTACTTTAGAAATGACATCGGTATCCGCAATCTTGAATTTGTACGCGGTGGTGCTTCTACCTTATTTGGTGCAGGTTCTGTCGCAGGTATTATCAACTACACCAGCGTAACAGGCAGTAACAATCCGAAAAATGCCGTACAATTAGAGTGGGCACAAGGCGGGCGTCTAAAAACAGACTTCCTCGCTTCAGGTCCGTTGAATGAGACGACATTCTACGCATTTTCAGGTATGTATAGATATGATAATGGTCCATTGGAAACAGGCTTACCAACACGCGGACATCAAATTCGCGGTAACGTGAAGAAACTGTTTAATAATGGCAACAGTTCATTCACCCTCTCCGGTCAGTACATTGATGATAATGTGCAGTTCTATCTCCCCTACCCGCTTGCTAATGCAGATGATGCAAGAGAAAGACCCATTGGTAATGACGGTGAGACCGTTTATACCATGCTCACAGGTCAGGCGAGAGATTTCTCTTTCGATACACCAAACGGACGTTTCCATACACCTATCGGCGATGGCGTGACGACTGATGGCGGTTATTTAATGATGGATTTGAAACATGCTTTTGGCGACGGTTGGAGACTTGCTTCCAAAGCAAAAGCTGCAAATTACGACCACTGGTTCAATCTGTTCTTAGATGGTGACGGCAGCCACAATACACCCGAAGCCCAAGCTGATTATCTCGCCGATAGAGGTTTACCCGCTGACGCGACTTTCACTTATGCAGACAATGGTGCACAACTCGCATCAGGTGACTTATTATTTGAAAATCGTGTACTCGACCGCCAGCGTCCAATGGAAGAAATGGTCGGTGAAGTCAACTTGACCAAGACCATTGGCGAACATAATATCACTGTCGGTACATTTATGGCAAATACCAAAGCCGCTGACAATAACTGGATTTGGAATTTTGTAGGTGATTTCAGTAACTCACCACGTGTCGTTGGTATCACTTATACCGACTCGCTTGGTGTTGACCAAACTTACTCCACAGATGGTTTCATCAACGGCAGACAAACTTCTAATCGTTATCACGAAAGCACAAAAACTGCTGTTTATGTAGCAGAAGAATATAAGGGCGACCGCTTCAATTTTGATATTGGCGTACGTGTAGAACGTGCCGACGGTAAAATCAGCCGTGAAACAGGCGTAGGTAGCAATACCTTCCAAAAAGGTACAGTTTCAGCAACGGATTTTGCTATCGCTGCGGCAGGTTTATACAAAGTAAGCAACGAATTAAATGTCTATGCAAACGCTTCTCGCGGTTACTTCTTCCCTGAGTTGCGTGGTGTAAAATTCTCCACACCGGGAGAACCACAAACTTATGAAACAGAGGGTATTGTACAGGGAGAAATAGGTGCAAAATATGCTCAGTCCAGACTTTCTGCTACAGGTGCCTTATTCCTCGTAGCATTGAGCGACAGACGTACTGTTGACTTTGTAAACGACGGTAGTGGTGGTGTCATCGAGGAAGTTTTCGTACAAAGTACACGTACAGTTGGCGCGGAGTTAGGCGCGAATTTTAATGCTGCTCCCGGCTTGGATATATATGGAAACTTTACTTTCCAAGACCACCAATTCACCAAAGTAGAAGGTAATGACGAGCAAGTCGGCAACTGGCTTCGTCGTCAGCCTAAAATTATGGGTATGGCAGGTGTTCGCTATTCAGGCAGTGGTTTTGATGCCAATTTATCCGGTAATTTCTTGGGTAAAAAATTCGGTAACGATTCCAATACCGTTGAATTAGATGCCTTTAGCATTGTGCGTCTCGACGCAGGTTACACCATTCCTCTTGGCGATTCTGAAAGCTTGAGATTAGGCGTAGCAGTCTTCAATCTCCTTGATTCTGCGGGAATTACAGAAGGTTCTCCGCGTCAAGGTAATTCTCAAATCGGTGGTGGCGAATACTTCGTCGGCAGACCGATTTTACCAAGAAGAATCTTTATCAGAGCAGGATTTAATTTCTAAAATAGTCGGCAGTCTATCAGACCGCAGTCCGCCGCTTTTACGTGAAACAAACTCGCGTATTAGCGGCGGACTGTGGACTGACTAACTGCGGACTTTCAAATGGCACATTTGAAAACATTATTCCAACAGGCTAAGTCTATACTAGAGCAAAATTGGCGGGGAGCGTACACCATTCCCACGAGTCGCTTATATCCTTTTCAGTGGAATTGGGATTCGGGATTCGTGGCGATAGGTTGGGCGCATTTCGACTTGGCGCGAGCGATGACGGAATTGGAATCGCTGTTTTCCGGTCAATGGGAAAATGGCATGGTTCCTCATATTATTTTTCATAGTGAAAATGAAAAAACGTATTTTCCGAATTATGATTTTTGGAATGCCAATGTCAATCCGGGCGCACCCACTAAGCCCAAAACATCGGGCATCACACAGCCTGCTGTTCATGGTTTCGTATTAGAACAAATTCTTAAAAATCATGGAGATAATGCTGACGTACAGGCATTTGCGAAAGCTATCTTTCCGAAAATAGTCCATTCACACAGATGGTTGTATCAACACCGCGACCCCAATCATGAAGGACTCTTTTGCATCCTGCATCCCTGGGAATCAGGACGTGATAATTCACCGCTTTGGGATGAAGCGATGGATTCGATTGAGATTGACAAAGCCCTCATCGGCGAATATACGCGGCGCGATACCGCCGTTGCCGACCCTTCCGAGCGACCTACACACGACCAATACGACCGCTATGTTTATCTTTTACAATTAGGAAAAAAACACCAATACGATGGGCATGAATTGATGGCAGAAAGTCCGTTTCTGATACAAGATAGTATGATGAATGCTATTTTAATTAAGTCAAATGAAAGTCTTATTAGTATTGGGAAAAAATTAGGCTTAGATACTGCCGAAGTGGAAGAATGGCAACAACAGAGTGTAAAGTCATTTAACGCAAAAATGTGGCACAAAGACCTCGCCTTTTACACCTGCTACGATGTCAGAAATGACAAACCCATAGCTCACCGCGAAATTGGCGGACTCGTTCCTCTCTTTGGTCAAATCCCTGATAATGAGAAAGCAAATATATTGAATGATTATTTGATGAATTTGCATAAAAATAATTATTACCTCTGTCCGAGTTTTGATGTCGAAAGTCCTCTATTTGATTCCAAACGCTACTGGCGCGGACCGATTTGGCCCCAAATGAATTGGATGATTTATCACGGTTTGAAATATTATAATTTTGACAAAACCGCCGATATCGTCCGTTCAGATTTCCTCGAACTCATCCAAAAATTAGGTTTTTACGAATATTTTGAATCCCAAAAATCGCAAGTCGGACAACTCACCAAAGGCTACGGCGGTGGCAATTTTAGTTGGACGGCTTCTTCTGTTATTGACTTTGTCAATTTTAGTTCATAGTTCATAGTTCGTAGTTCATAGACAATTCAGTATCAGACTTGTCTGCAAACTATAAGCCATGAACTCCGAGCTAAAAACTATGAACCATGAACTATCAACTATGAACTATATAGACTATATCGTTATCGCAGCTTACATCCTGTTCTTCCTATACTTAGGCATGAGATTCAAGGACAATGAATCGGCGAAAGACTATTTTTTGGGTGGTAAAAGTTTTGGCTGGATAGCCTTAGCTTTGAGTACGGCAGCGACGCAACTTTCGGCGATTAGCTTTATTTCTGCACCTGCATTTGTAGGGCTGAAAGAGGGCGGCGGTATGATGTGGCTTACCTATGAATTTGCCGTTCCGTTGGCGATGCTTTTCTTAATGGTTTTTCTTATTCCGCCGCTCTATAAATCCGGTATTGTTAGTGTTTATGGCTATCTCGAAAAGCGGTTTAGTGCCTCTACGCGGGTCATTTTGAGTATCGTTTTTCAGTTTAGCCGTGCCTTTGCGACGGGTGTAATGGTCTATACTGTTGCGCTGATTTTGATGAGTGTTTTGAACATTGAAATGTGGCAGACGATTGGTATTGTGGGTATCGTGACGCTCATTTATTCCTATCAGGGAGGGATGAAAGCCGTAGTCTATGGCGATGTCATTCAAATGACCATTTTGCTTATTGGAATGGTGATTTGCTTTGGCTATGGACTACATTATTTGGGCGGTTGGGAAGCCTTTACCGAGCAAGTCGATAGAGAGCGTTTGCAAGCTGTCAATTTCTCATCAATGGGCTTGGAAAAAGGCGATGAATTTGGGTTCTGGCCCATGTTGCTCGGTGGTTTTTTCTTATACGTATCCTATTACGGTACAGACCAAAGTCAAGTTCAACGCTTATTTTCCGCAAAAAGTCTCGGTACGGTAAAAGCTACGCTTTTGACGAATGGCTTGATGCGTTTCCCGATTACGTTTTTCTACTGTGTCATGGGTTTGGTGATTGGTACATTCGTGATGAGTCAGCCTGATTTTTTGGCTAAAATTCCAGCCGATAAACCCGATTATATGATACCGATTTTCATTCGGGATTATTTACCACATGGCATTATCGGTATTTTGATTGTAGCGATTTTTTCGGCAGCGATGTCATCTTTGAGTTCGGCGATTAATTCTTTGAGTGCAGCTACGGTGGAGGATTTATTCAATCGTGATAAGCAGCTTGATTCTGATACATACATGCGTTACTCGCGTTATGCGGCGTTATTTTGGGGAATTTTCTGTTTGATTACTGCTTTCTTTACGGGCGATATTGCCAAGACGGTTATTGAAGCAATTAATAAGATTGGTTCGGTATTTTACGGACCTATTTTGGCGACTTTCATCTCGGCGATTGCTATCAAGCGCGTGACTTCGCAAGGTGCAAATATCGGATTGCTTACAGGAGTAGCAGTTAATATTTATTTGTGGCAATTCGTACCGGATATTTTTTGGTTTTGGTGGAATTTCATTGGTACGGCAGTGACTTTGGTGGTGGGTTATTTGAGCAGTTTGGCTTTTCCACCGCAAAAGCACGATTCATTGGATATACTCTCTCAGAAATTTGAATTTGACGTCAAGCGTAGCCTGCTTTTGATAGGATTTTTCATTCTCATTGTCATTATTAGTGTGAATGTGCCGAATTTGATATAGAATCGTAATGACTGCTTTAGCTGTCAAGTATATTTTATTTTAATTTTTAATTAACTCAAAAACAATGCTTTGTAAATTTTTCTTTGTCCAGTTGACAGCTAAAGCAGTCATTACGGCAGCACCACAAGCGATTTATTTCATACGTTATGTAACAGGCATTTTGAAAATGCCTGTTACTTTTTATATAGAATTGGTTTCTAACGAACGCATGCAAGAAAAAATATATTTCTGATACGAATATCACACAAT
>JAHDEO010000668.1 GCA_020628725.1 Saprospiraceae bacterium | reverse complement strand
CGCAGGGTTTCAACCCTGCGGATATGGAACGAATATTTTTTCAAAATCAATAAACCCGCCGCTTTTGTGATGTGTTTTATTTTTTCTTCTTCGCTGCCGTTTTCTTCTTTTTGGGTGCAGCCTTTTTCTTCTTTTTCTCTTGAAATGCCGACGGGTCTTGCGACAAGACTATCGCCTTCACATCCTCTAAAGTCAATTCCTTTGCTTCCTCCGGTGTCATACGCTTGCCTGTCTTAGAATTGACGAGTTTGTATTTATTTTTGCCGTGCTTAATTTCTGGTCCCCAACGCGCATTTTGTACCGAAAGTTTGAGTTCATCTTCCCAATTGTGGATGTAGCGATTCGCCTCTTTTTCAATTTTGGCTTTGATGAGCGTATGCGCCTCTTCAGTAGAGAGTGCTTCAGGATTGTATCGCTTAGGAATATTGATAAACATATCATTCCACTTCAAGAACGGACCAAAACGCCCCTTACCACGCGTGTATGGAATGCCTTGATACTCACCTTCGGGCGCATCTTCTTTGCGCTTGATTTCGATGAGTTGAACCGCGCGTTCCATGGAGACTTTGAGTGGGTCTTCATCACGTGGAATCGAGATGAATTTTTCGTCAAATTTCACATAAGGACCAAAACGCCCGCGACCTATGATGACTTCTTTGCCTTCATAATTACCAAGATTTTTAGGCAATTGGAAAAGATCGAGTACGTCTCCAAGTTCCACTTTTGACATGGCTTGGTCGGGCTTGAGATTGGCGTAGCGAGGCTTTTCATCTTCGGCGAGTTCATCAGGTGCGCCGATTTGTACGACGGGTCCGTTACGTGAGAGACGGACGAGGACAGTTCTACCCGATTCAGGGTCTTTTCCGAGAATGCGCTCACCTGTTACACGCTCGGCGGTTTCGAGTGTTTGTTCGACATCTTTGTGAAATGGCTTATAAAAACGGTCAATCATTTCACGCCACTTCTCCTGTCCTTCGGCGATTTCGTCAAATTTTTCCTCAATATTTGCGGTAAATTTGTAGTCCATGATTTTATCGAAATAATTCGATAGAAAATCAGTCACCAACATACCTGTATCACTCGGATAAAGTTTGTTTTTCTCCGCTCCCGTGATTTCACTCTGAATGACCTTGTTAACGTTATTATCTTTTAAGGTATAAACGTTATACTTGCGCTCGACACCTTCGCGTGGGTCTTTGAGAATATAACCGCGTGTTTTTTCTGTAATTTTAGAAATAGTCGGCGCATAAGTCGAAGGACGACCGATACCCATTTCCTCCATTTTTTTGACCAAACTCGCCTCCGTGTATCGCGCGGGCGGACGTGTGAATCGCTCAATAGCGGTCATCTCATGCAGGTTAAGCACTTGCCCCACGCTCAATGGCGGGAGGATGCCTTTTGCCTCGCCTTCTTCATCTTCATCATCGGTAGATTCTAAGTAGACTTTGAGAAAACCGTCGAATTTAATCACCTCACCATTGGCAACCAATCGCGCATCTGGCACAGTCGAGACCTTAATGTCTACTTTTGTTCTTTCCAGTATCGCATCGGACATTTGCGAAGCAATCGTGCGCTTCCAAATGAGTTCGTATAAGCGTTGCTGGTCGCGGTTAGCACCGGCAGTAGGTTGAGCAAAATTGGTCGGGCGAATGGCTTCGTGCGCCTCCTGCGCCGACGATGATTTCTTTTTATAACGACGAGTTTGTTGGTATTTATCGCCGTATTTTTTGGTGATTTCATCAGCTGCAGCTTGAAGAGCGGTTTCACTCAAATTGGTGGAATCTGTACGCATGTAGGTAATGAAACCCGCTTCGTAAAGACGTTGTGCTACCGTCATCGTACGACTGACTGAGAAGCCCAATTTACGGCTCGCTTCCTGCTGCAATGTGGAAGTAATAAAAGGTGCGGCGGGGGTACGCTTGGCAGGTTTTACATCTATCTTTCCAACGGTAAAAGTCGCACCAATACATTTATTCAAAAAATCAGCAGCATCCTTCTCTTGCTCAAATCGTGTAGGCATTTCGGCTTTCAGATTGACCAATTTGCCCTGTGCATTTCTGACTTTAAAAATAGCTGATACCTTATAAAAAGGTGTCACTTTGAAATTTTCAATCTTACGCTCACGCTCTACTATCAATTTGACCGCTACCGACTGTACACGTCCGGCAGAAAGTCCAAATTTCATTTTTTTCCACAAAAGTCCCGACAATTCAAACCCCACAAGACGGTCAAGAATCCGTCGTGCCTGCTGCGCATCTACCAAATCCAAATCAACTGTTCTGGGAGATTCGATAGCTTTCTGTAAAGCGGGTTTCGTAATTTCGCGGAATACAATACGTTTAGTCGTGCGCTCGTCTAAGCCCAATACTTGGCACAAATGCCAAGAAATTGC
>JAHDEO010000137.1:9419-15124 GCA_020628725.1 Saprospiraceae bacterium | reverse complement strand
CGCGGGCTGGAAGCACCGCGCTACGTCACCAATCACGAAGATTATGAAAAAGCCACACGCACAGCCACCCGAAACCCACACCGGCATCAAAATCGGAAAGCCTGCCACCAAAGCCGTTGGCGCAAAAGGTGTTGCGGAGTCACTGCGGCAAATGAACAAATACATGAACAAGGCGGATGCCTTGCGCATCACCTCCAAACTCAATCAAAAAGGTGGTATCGACTGCCCCGGTTGTGCGTGGCCCGACCCCGACGACGAGCGTTCCAAACTCGGCGAATACTGCGAAAACGGCATCAAAGCCATCGCCGAAGAAGCGACTAAGAAAAGTATTGGTGAAAAGTTTTTTCGGAGAAATAGTGTGCAGGAAATGTCCGAATGGTCAGATTTTAAAATCGGCAAACAAGGACGACTCACCCAACCCATGCACCTCCGCGAAGGCGCACAATACTACGAACCTATCTCTTGGGATGATGCCTTTCAACTCATTGGAAATGAATTAAATAAACTCGACTCTCCCGACGAAGCCATATTCTACACATCAGGACGCACCTCCAATGAAGCGGCTTTTTTATACCAATTATTCGTCAGAGAATACGGTACAAATAACCTTCCCGATTGCTCCAACATGTGCCACGAATCCAGCGGAAAAGGCTTGTCACAAACCGTTGGTATCGGCAAAGGTTCGGTCACGCTGACAGATTTGTACGAGGCGGAAATTATCATCGTCATGGGACAAAATCCGGGTACGAACCACCCGCGCATGTTGACTGCATTAGAACGCTGTAAGGAGAACGGCGGCAAGATTATCAGCGTCAATCCTATCCCCGAAGCAGGACTGATTAATTTTGTCAATCCGCAACGACCCATTAAAATGTTGGGCGGCGGCACAGCACTGACCGACGTGTTTTTGCAAGTACGCGCTAATGGCGATGTTGCACTTTTGAAGGCGATAATGTTATTGCTTTTAGAAGCAGAAAAAGCGAATCCGGGAACTGTTTTTGATAAAAAATTTATACAAGAAAAAACACAAGGTTATGAGGAGTTAATTGAGGATTTGCAACAATATTCATTCGATGAATTGGCAATGGGAAGCGGTGTTTCGCCTGAAAAAATACGCGAAGCCGCTACCATGATTCAGCATAAATCAAAAATCATTATTTGCTGGGCAATGGGCATCACTCAACACGAAAACGGCGTAGATAATGTCCGCGAAATCGTCAATTTGCTCCTACTTAAAGGCAGCATCGGCAAGCGCGGCGCAGGTACATGCCCTGTGCGCGGACACAGCAACGTGCAAGGCGACCGCACGATGGGCATTTGGGAAGCACCACCACAAAGCCTACTCGACAGCATCGAAAAAACCTTTGGATTCAAGCCCCCACAAGCGCACGGATACGCCGTTGTAGATGCCATCAAAGCCATGCACGAAGGCAAGGGAAAAGTCTTCTTCGCAATGGGTGGCAACTTCCTTTCCGCCACGCCCGACACCGAATTGACGGCAGAAGCATTGCGCCGATGTGACTTGACGGTACATGTTTCTACCAAGCTCAATCGCAGTCATCTCGTACATGGCAAGCAAGCCCTGATATTACCCTGCCTTGCCCGTACCGATAAGGACGAACAGGCTGATGGTGAGCAATTTGTAAGTGTAGAAAATTCGATGGGTGTAGTACATACTTCACAGGGCGTATTGACACCTATTTCGGATAAATTATTGAGCGAACCCGTCATCGTTGCACGCTTGGCAAAGGCTACGCTGCCCGATAGTCGCATTGACTGGGATAAGATGACGGCAAATTACGACCATATCCGCGATGCCATCGAACAAGTCATTCCCGGCTTCGAGAATTACAATCAACGGGTACGCGAACCAAGTGGTTTTTACCTTCCGAATGGCGCACGAAAAGGCACGTTCAATACCAAAAGCGGCAAAGCACATTTTACGATAAATAAAATGACACAACATAATCTCCAACAAGGCGAATACCTGATGCTCACCAACCGCAGTCACGACCAATACAATACCACAATCTATGGCTTGGATGACCGCTATCGCGGCATTTACAACGAAAGGCGCGTCGTGATGATGCACCCCGATGACATGCAATCAGAAGGATTGAAAGCCAAAGACATCGTAGATTTAACCAGTCATTTTAATGGAAAAACGCGGATAGCAAAGCGGTTTATCGTTATACCATATGATGTGGCGCAGGGTTGTGTTGTCACCTATTTCCCGGAAGCAAATGTCCTCGTACCACTTGAACAACAGGCGCATACGAGCAAGACTCCGGCAAGTAAGTCCGTGAAGGTAAAAATAGCAAAACCTTAATGCGAGTCTATGGCAATCGCTACTCTACATTTACTATAACTCAACCGTTTTTATCAATTTTAGATTTTTATCATAAACATGCATCTTCATGGTAATACTGCGATTGCCTTTTTTGCCTTCTATGACAATGAGTTTATCGTTTTGTAGAAAGTACTCTATATCGCGGTCGCGCTTGCGTAATTCACCGAGTTTGTTAAATTCTTTGTCGTAAGTAACAAAATAAAAGGGTGTGAAAATACCTTTATTTTCAACCGTTAAAATATATTCATCAGTCGTAATAACCTCGCGTAATTCACCCTTCGTGACACGATGTTGATTGATGAGGGTAAAATCAGGATTATAGGTGCTGATTACACCATTAGATGTGCTGACATTATTGCGGTATACGAGGATGTAATCGCGTCTGCATTTGTACCAACGGTCGCCAAGAATCCATTGGATGTGTCCGAGTCGATTAAGGTCATCGTCATAAGATACGAGGTAGTTCAGCATATTCGCGCCGTGTTTTTCGCGGACGACAAAGTAATCAGTATTCGTCAAATATGTTACCTGACTAAATATCATTAAAGGGAGTAGCAATAGGAAAGCGGGGAGAATAACTCTTTTCATTATGATTAGTTTGTAATGGTAAAATACGCTTCATAAGTATCTTACTTGGAAAACTTTATCCAAATTTCATTCCTAAAATCACATGATATTTTTTGCTTTATTTTGTAAATTGCAGTTTTAAAAAAGTCCATAGTCCGTAGTTGATAGTCCATAGTTTTTTGGATGAAATTTCTGCTACGTTTACCTATGGACTATTGACCATCGACTATCAACTGAAAAAAATGGCGTCACTATCACCTAAAACCACACCACTCACCCGACATCAAGCTGCTCATTTGTTGAGGCGTACTACTTTTGGTCCGTCGCGCCAACAGATTGATGCATTTACGGGGCTATCTGTGGAGGAGGCACTGAGCGAGTTATTGCAGAGTCCGCCCTCACCGGCACCGCCTGTGCGTCCGGGCGAGAGTGTTTCTTGGTTGGTGGATTTCAATAATCCGCATAGCTCGTCGCAACAGCCGCTTTTGAGGTTTTATCTGAGGCGATGGTGGGCGGCACAAATGGTGGCTTCCGATACGATTTTGGAGAAAATGACGCTGTTTTGGCACAGCCATTTCACGGTGAAAGATGATAAAGTGAGTTTTGCGACCTTATTATATCATCAAAATGAATTATTCCGCAAGTATGCGTTGGGTAATTTTCGCCAATTAACAAAAAAAATATGCACAGATACGGCGATGTCCTATTTTCTGGATAATTATGCGAATACCGCCGAACAACCCAACGAAAATCTTGGACGCGAATTACTCGAATTATATACCATAGGCAAAGGCGCACAAGTCGGACCGGGTGATTATACCACTTACACAGACGCCGATATTATTGAAGCCTCAAAGGTGTTGACCGGACACGTTATCGGTGAAATCACCAATAATAATCTTGACCCCGAAACAGGATTACTTGCCACACGCGTAGTGCCCGAATTGCACGATACTTCCGACAAACAATTTAGCAATAGATTTCAAAATACCGTCATTGAAGGGCGTAGTACAAAGCCCGGTGTTATGGAGGAATTGGATGAAATGCTCGATATGATATTCGCACAGGAAGCCATGTCACGCAATATTATACGTAAGTTGTATCGGTATTTTTGTTATTATAAAATTACGGATGAAATCGAACAAGATATTATCACACCACTCACGCAAACCTTTATAAATGAGGGCTTTGAGATGCTGCCTGTCTTGGAACAATTGTTTGGTAGCGTTCATTTTTATGATGAGGATGATATGCTCGAATCGAATGATATTATCGGCGCAATTGTGAAATCGCCTTTGGATGTGTCAATAGGGATTGCACGATTTTTTGATTTTAACATACCGAATGTGATGACTCAAACTTCCAATTTTTATGAAGTCATGGAGTTCATAGAAGGTTTTGCTTCAGCGAGTGGAATGCAGCTTTTCAATCCGCCGGGTACGGCGGGGTGGCCCGCCTTTCATCAAGGTCCGAATTTTCAGCGCAACTGGATTAGTTCGAGTACGATGATTAATCGTTATCGCTTTGCAAGATTGGTTTATTTAGATGGAATTGAATTGCCTAATGGCTCCGTGCAGCGTGTTGACCCGGTGGCTTGGGTGGATGATGTGACGAATATTTCAGATGCTTTTGACCCGAATATCATTGTACAAGAAATGGTCGATTATATGTTTCCCGCGAGCACAGATGAGGAACGTCGAAATGCCTTGAAACAATATCTCGTAGAAAATCTGGAAGATGGTTATTGGACAGAAGCGTGGGCAGAATACAAAGGTGGCGGCACGGATGAAGTGGTGAGAATTCGATTGAAGGCTTTGTTTACGGCTATCTTGCAATCGCCTGAATATCAGTTGGGTTAGACGAAGTTTTACTTATCACAAAAGCGCAGGGTTTAAACCCTGCGCTTTTGTGATAAGGTTTCTAGACACTCTTCCAAACTTTCCCTCCAATGCGGTATTTCTATCCCAAAGGCAGTCTTAATTTTGGCTTTATTCAAGACACTAAAATGCGGTCGTGCGGCAGGAGTAGGATAATCCTTTGTTTCGATAGGCAATACACTACAATCCATATTTTCTATTTCAAAAATAGCTTTGGCAAAATCATACCATGAAGTCACGCCTTCATTGCTGAAATGATAAATTCCTGCGGATTCCTCTGCGTTTGTATTTTCTAATTTCTGTAAAATATTTAAGGTTGCTATGGCAATATCTCGTGCATAAGTTGGTGTTCCTACTTGGTCGAAAATGACGGTGAGTTGGTCGCGTTCTTTGCCGAGACGCAGCATTGTTTTCACAAAATTATGCCCAAAACTTGAATACACCCACGAAGTTCGCAATACAATTGAACGTGGATTTACTGCCAATACTCGCTCATCTCCCTCCAACTTAGTCGCTGCATAAATGCCTCCGGGAGAGGTCGTATCCGTCTCTTTAAATGGACGATTCTGTGTGCCATGATAGACATAATCTGTGGAATAATGAATCATAATACCATCTCTTTTGGCACAGGCTTTGGCGAGATTTTCAGCACCTTTTACATTGACTGCATGGGCGGTGGCTTGGTCGGATTCGGCTTTATCGACGGCAGTGTAGGCAGCGCAATTAATACAAATATCAATTTGATTTTTATTAAAAAAATCTGCTACTGCCTTTTCATCAGTAATGTCTAAAGTATTTTTATCGCGGAAATAAAAACTCCATGTAGCGTATTGATTATGAAGGGCTTGCAATTCACTTCCGACTTGTCCGTTTGCTCCCGTAACGAGGATGTTCATGTGTTGACGAGTTGT
>JAHDEO010000137.1:0-9319 GCA_020628725.1 Saprospiraceae bacterium | reverse complement strand
GGGAGCATAGAATATTTATCGATGTAGAAAATCGTGGTTTTTGCGTAGTAGTTCGGGACAAGAATGGTTGTACCTGCTCTTACTTTGCTGTAGTGCGTAATCTTGTTGATTTCCATAAGCATATGCTCGCTTACGTAGTTTTTTGAAGCAATTTCACGAAGATACATGTCTGTTGGAAGGGTGTATTTTTCATATTGAAAATCTTTTTGTTCGAGGGTGAGTTTGTAGCAATCCTTTCCAAGTACTGTTGCTTCTTCAAGTGTCAGATACTCATCATAATCCTCGTCAGAAGCATTGCTACCGAGTGCCTTCTTGATGGAATAGCGCAGAATATCCGCCGGTGGTTTGAATCCTGCCGTGAGCAAGGAGTGATGATTATCCCTCCGCATTCGGGAACTAAATGGATTCAAACTGATATTGATATACGGAAAACCATTGGTGTCAATCGTTGCCTTACCGTTGTTTTGTCCTTTTATCCATATGATTTCATAACCATCATTCGGATAATGCATTTTCATGTAAATACTTTGTGGCTGCTCGCGTGTTTTTATATCATTTTTACTTTCAACATATTGATTACCAAAGCGTTCTTTCATTTTTAATGTAAATGAAGATGTTTGAATTTCATCAATAGCGGTGAGCATATCTTCCAGTACTTCGCGAGCAGTTTGTGCCTGTAGTTGTACACACAAAGAGAAGATTGATAGCAGGAGAATTATTTTTTTCATATGTAAAACGTAGCGCGGTCTGTAGACCGCAAAAGCCATATTTTGCATAGCAAAATATAGAAGGACACGGTCTACAGACCGTGCTACTTTGTTATTGTTCAAAAGCAAATTGTACCAAATTTGCACCCATTTTCAGTGCTTTTTGGCGGACTTCTTCGGGGTCGCGGTGTACGTCTTGGTCTTCCCAACCATCGCCTAAATCACTTTCGTAAGAATAAAAACACACTAAGCGATCTTCCCACATGATACCAAAACCCTGCGCCGATTTTTTGTCGTGCTCGTGTATCTTGGGCAAGCCGTTTTTGAACTCGTATTTTTGTCGATAAACTCCATGACTGAAAGGTAATTCGATAAATTCTTTTTCGGGAAATACCTTTTTCATCGCAGTTCGCACGAAAGGATCCATACCATAATTATCGTCAATGTGCAAAAAACCGCCCGCCAGTAAATACAAACGTAAATTTTCCGCATCTGTATCTGAGAAAACGACATTTCCATGCCCCGTCATGTGTACAAACGGATAATTGAATAAATCAGCACTGCCAACTTCTACGGTTGCATAATCAGGGTCGAAATTCGTGCCGAGTTTTTCGTTGCAAAATTTAGCGAGGTTGGGTAATGCCGTTGGGTTAGAATACCAGTCACCGCCACCACTATATTTGAGTAGGGCGAGTTTCATGGTCGGCTTTTCGACGAGTTGACGGGGTTCATTTAGCGTGATAAATGAAAATCCTATCAGCGATAATGTTATTAAAAGTATGTTTCTCATTTTAATTTATAATGGATAACGGACAATGGATAACGGATAATTTATAATGGATAATACTTTGGTTTTCGCTACGCGAAAATCCCTAATAATTTATGCATCATTATCCGTTATCCGTCACCCATTATCCATTAACAAGATTGATGATATGGCAAGCTGCTAAACCTGCCGTTTCCGTGCGTAGGCGACTCTTGCCCAAGCTGACCGCTTCGCATTCATGCTGCAAAGCAAGTGCCACTTCTTCCGGCGAAAAATCTCCTTCGGGACCGATTAGAATAAGTGTATTTTCTTTCGCTTTGGAGATGTCCTTCAAATGTGGTTTTTCGCCTTCATTACAATGCGCGATAAATGTACGGGATTTCGCGGAATTTTGTGTGCGAATAAAGTCTTTAAAATTTGTTAAATCATTTAATTTAGGCAGGTAGGCTTTGAGGGATTGCTTCATGGCGGTGAGCATAATTTTTTGAAGTCGGTCTATTCTAACCTTCTTACGTTCAGAGCGTTGACAAAGAATGGGGGTGACTTCGGAAATACCAATTTCAGTAGCTTTTTCGAGAAACCACTCCAAACGATTGATATTTTTGGTGGGAGCTATGGCGATGTGTAAATGTGTATGAGGTTCGTTGTAGTTTTGCTGTTGTTGAGTGATACGTACCGCACAACGTTTGCGGGTGGCTTCTGTTATTTCTCCGGTATAAAAACCACCTTTACCATCGACAAAATGAATGGTATCACCTACTTTTTTGCGTAAGGATTGAATGCAATGGCGAGCTTCATCGTCAGGAAGGATAGCAGTTTCACCTTCAATATTTTCTACATAGAATAAGTTCATCCGCCACTCAAATTACTGATTTGCAACAACCCTTTGTTTACTTCTTGAACCTGCCTCGGCATATTCCATAACAACATCATAATAACCACGTTCTCTCATTTTGGCTTCCAACCAAACTTTATAATTGATACATTTTTCAAATGGTTCTCCATATGGCGGATGCTCCGCTATAAATTCATTGACCATCTTTTCTTGCTCTTTGCTGAGGTCAAAACCACCATTTTTGATGAGCATATTGAGAAGATTGACAAATGATTTGAATATGATGTTTTTGGGTTCTGCAAGTAGTTTTTTATACATGCGTTTGGTACGGCGCAGGTGGTCGAGTGCGTACTTGAATTCTTTTTTCTCCAAATATATAATTGCCTCCATCAGCGCGATTTCCATTCGAAATTCACGCGGTAGTTTATCGTGTATTTCTGCGATATAGCAAGGTGCGAGTTGCTTCAATGCATTGTCGTAATCGCTCTTGGCGAAGTAAGCCTGTACAAGCCTGCCGAAATGCCCGACCAGAACGCTTTGAGGCAATTCGGAAAGGTGTGCAATATCGCGTCCTTGAAGGTATTCTTCCGTAAAACGATTGAGTGTTTTGAGACTCTTATCGAGTTGGCGAGTATGGTAGTATACCGAATTTTGATAGGTAACGTAGAAGGGCTTAAATTTATCCTCAAAAATGCCGTCGTATTGTTGCAACGCATCTTGCATTTCATCAAGGTAAGGGATAGATTCAGGAACACGAAGCACCCATTGGTATGCCGCAATAATCCAACTCAAAGTCACGATTTTTTTTCGGTGATTAGCTTTTTCTGCAAAGCCATCCAGCTTAAATTCCTCATAACCTTTCATCAGATGCTCCAATAAAAGTTCATATTTCTTTTCCTCGTACAAAATGTTGACAATGGCACGATGTACATTATAGCGAACATGGAATGAGGTCTTTGCAAGGTCGGATTCGGCAAGTTTATCTTTGATTTCGTGAAGGGCTTGGATGATGTCATTATCGGTACTACTGTTGTGGATACTTTCCGTCAATTTGAATGTAACCGATGCTAAAAGGTAACGCAATTCGCTTAAACGAGCATGTTTGAGGCGAATTTCGCGGCGTTTTTCGATATAGTAATGTGAATTGACCGTCCCTACAAGGCTACTCATATCAATGAGTTCCTTATATATAATCATAGCGAGTTCGTAGGCTTCTATTTTGAGTGCTTTCTTTTCGGCTTCGAGCAAGAGCGTATGGGCAGTAGTGTAGTCGTCTTTATTGAAAGCAATACGTGCCAGCATTATCATACGGTGTACATTCAGCTCGTCGTCCATACGGCTGTATTGCACCAGCAGACTTTGCTGTACCTCATCCAGTAAGCGGTTTCGCAGACGGTAAAAAGCGTTTTTGCTCATACCGGGAAACAACTCGCGGATGATTTGTTCATTATTTTTATACGTTTCGTGATAGTAGGCATCGAACAATTGTACAATTTTGCTCTCTTTTTGGCTGGTTCTCATGCGGTTGACGAAAAATATAAAGTTCTTTGCTTCCTTTTCACTGAGCGAGCGTATAATATCCTCTACTTTTTTCATTTGTGTCGTGAATATCGACTGAATTTGTTGTCGTTGTTTTTTTGTAATAAATGCTATTTGAAAACTATTTTACGTAAAATTATTTTCAAATATAATAAAATGGAATTTAATTATGCTATAAAACTCAAATAGGGATGTACATCTTGAGTATAATTATTTCTTATTTAACATTGTGCTCGTTTCACAAAATGTTATAAATTAATATTTTATAATTAATTAAAAAGACAATTCAAAAATTGGGCTAAAATAACATTTTTTTATTTCATGGAGAAAAACAATGCTAAATAACGCTATTAATGTAGGTAAAAATTTGCGAAAACAGAAAATTTATGAAAATAAAAAGGGAATGATGCGTTTTGAGCACCATTCCCTTCTAAATCTTATGATAAGGAGTTTTATATTTCTTTATCAAAAAGTACTATGCCGTTTTGCGAAACTTCCAATCTCATTAGATGGTCAACACCGTCTCCGGTTACTCGATGGTCTATACCATCTCCAACTATACGGTGTTCGATGTTATCTCCTATGACAGAAATATTTGAGTTGGCTAAGCGCTGGAAAACCACGCTTCCATCTTTAATTATCTTAACCGTTACAGGGGCAGCAGAGGCGTTCAAAGGGGTAGGAATCGAATACTTGTTACCTTCTATGGTAACCTCAAAAATTATATCGTTTAAGGGTGTTTGAGATATATTTTGTGGAAGTTGGTTGGCGTATATACTTCCATTGCTCATTAGGAATAAAGCAATAAGACTGGAGGTGATAATTGTTCTTATAATTCTCATAAGTTTCATTTTTAATAAGTGTTAGTGTAAGATTTGTAATTTTGTACGTATTTGAACTCAATATAATTTGATGCTGTCACCGATTGCGATAAAAAATATTGTGATTGTGACATAAGAAAGTAGATTGTTTTATAATAGGAGATTAAAATTGTTGTGAGGAATGTATCCTTATTTTGCAATAAAAACTATGCGTATAAAATTGGCTGGTAGTTGAAAATGGATGTTTTTATACCTTTATTTGATGGTAAGAAGACATATGCTTGCATAAGATATTTGTTGTGTTTATGCTGTTCAGGTAGCTTTTTGTCACAGAAAAACTATCTAAACATAATATCTTATTAAAGCGTTTGTTGTTTGTAAGGAATTAATTATCAAAAAAATAAACCTTTTTAAGTGAAAGATTTTTTCGGAGAAAAAATGTATTTTCCTTTGAAAAAAATGTGCGGCGACTTAAAAAAGATGCTTATATAATTGAAATTGTCGCAAAAAATGAGAAATTTTGTAGTATGGAAAAAATGACTTCTACTGTAGACTTGCTAAAGCAGCATAAACTTCGAAAAACTCCTGCAAGAGTGGAGATATTGGAACTTTATGCAAGTACGCCTCATGCAATGTCACATGGTGATGTAGAACGGCATTTGGGAGACATGGATAGAGTTACAATTTACCGCACACTCACTACGTTTGAAGAAAAGGGCATCATACATCGCGCACATGATGGCGGTGGTGTGGTCAAATATGCCTTGTGTAGTGCAGGCTGTTCAGCGCATGACCACAATGATGAACATTTACATTTTTCTTGCGTACAATGTGGTAATACTTTTTGCATTGAAGGATATTCTATACCTGATATCAAAACTCCCGAAGGCTATATAATGGAAGATGTGTTTTTATTTGCCAAAGGGACATGTAAAGCGTGCAATTCGTGAGTAGGTCGAGAAATGAGTAGATGAGTAAATGACAAAATGAATAAATGGTTAGATTAGTGCCTGAAAATATTCATTAATATATTGCTACATTTCGGATTTACTCATTTATTCATCTTTAACTCAAAAACTATGTTCAAAAAATCAATAAAACAAGCCGGCGAATTTGTCGCAGGTGATGCAACACATTTGCGAGAAATTCTGCACCCTAAAAATGATGCTGTTCAACTGGGATACAGCATTGCCCATGCCTATATCAAACCTAATGAATCTTCCCTCCCTCATCGATTAACCGGCTCAGAAGTATATTACATTCTGGCTGGGGAAGGCATTATACATATTAACGAAGAAAGCCAAACTATCCAACAAGGTGATACCATTTATGTACCTCCCGGAGGTATGCAATATGTGGAAAATACAGGCAAAGAAAATTTGATTTTTCTATGCATTGTAGAACCTGCATGGACGCCGGAAAGTGAAGTGATTACAGATGTTTGATATTAGAGGAGTAGAATATTAACTCTTGTCACATTTGAGCTTTTTTTCGCTTTTATTATTCCGGATAGGCATATTAATTCAAGTTGTGGGCAACTTGAGTTATATTCATTAAAAATTATTTTCAAACGCTCGTAAATTTCACAAAAACGAACGCTTATGGCTATTATCACTCGACAAGCGGTCATCAAAAAAGCTGCATCATTGGACACGCAACAGTTCAACATTGCAGATTATCAAATTACACTCGCTTTTGGTTCTCGTTATACTTTTGAAGATGAAAATGTCATTCAGAAGCTAATTCCCTCATCTCCCGATAATCATGTTATCATGTGTTCTACTTCGGGTCAGATTGCTGATACACTTGTGTATGATGATGAATTGGTGCTTACCGGAATTTCCTTTGAGCATACAAAGACTCAAATCGTCAAAACCAACATTAAAAATTCAGAAGATAGTTATAATATCGGTAGACAGCTTGCAAGCGAGTTGCCGAAAGAAAATCTTGTGCATGTATTGATTTTTTCTGACGGTCACACTGCCAATGGTAGCGAGCTTGTGAAAGGTTTTAATAACGTCTTACAGGACAACGTCAAGGTAACGGGCGGAATGGCTGGTGATGCAGCACGATTTCAGCGTACTTTGGTAGGGCATAACGAAACGCCTCAATTGGGAAATATCGTTGCGATAGGTTTGTATGGAGATAGCCTTGAAGTGGCTTATGGTTATAGCGGCGGGTTCGACCCTTTTGGTCCACACAGAAAAATCACCAAATCTAAAGGCAACGTTCTCTACGAATTGGACGGTAAAAATGCCTTAGATTTGTACAAAAACTATCTGGGAGACTTGGCTGCCGAATTACCGGGTTCTGCCCTGTTTTTTCCACTTTCGATTACTCTGCCCGGTAGTGATATTCCGTTGGTACGTACCATACTTTCGGTAGATGAAGCCACAAATAGCATGACTTTTGCGGGAGATGTTCCCGAAGGATGCACAGCCCGTTTGATGCGCTCCAATATCGAACATGTAGTAGATGCGGCAGAAAATGCAGCACAAAAGTGTCTGGATGTACATAGCAAACAATCTCCACCTCAACTTGCATTACTGATTAGTTGTGTAGGGCGAAAATTGATTTTAGACCAACGTATAGAAGAAGAAACGGAAGCGGTAAAGGACGTACTTGGTGATGTCACTATGACAGGTTTTTACTCTTATGGCGAAATATGTCCTTCTAATAAAGGCGTGAATCAATATGCTGATTTACATAACCAAACGATGACCATAACAACCTTTTCAGAGTTATGAAATATGATAAACTCAACAAACTCTTGCTACGGCAGATTAAAAAAAAATATGGCGGAGTAGAAAACATCCCCGAAGAAATGCTCCCTTTGCTGGAAACCATCAGCAAAACATACGACCAATATAATCGTGATACACAATTGGTGGAACGGGCAATGGAACTTAGTTCGCAAGAATTGACAGAAGCGAATGAACGCTTATCCACTCAAACAGAAGAACTTAAAAGATCTAATAGCGATTTGCAGCGATTTGCAGTGGTGGTTTCTCATGATTTGAAAGAACCTCTGAGAACCATCAGTAGCTTCGTGCAATTGATGCTTAGAAAAGAACAAGACAACCTGTCGAAAGATGGGATAGAATATGCGGGCTTTATTGTAGAAAGTGTTAATAGGATGGCTGCATTACTGGATGGCTTGCTGCGTTATTCGGTAATTGGTAAAGATAAAGTTGAATTCAAAGCAATAGAACTTAATAAGGCACTTGATAATGTAAAGAAAAATTTACATTTCAAACTCCATGAAAATCAAGGAACTGTCGTTTATGAAGACCTCCCTAATATCAATGGTAATCCCGAACAAATCTCCCAATTATTTCAAAATCTAATAGACAATTCGCTCAAATTTAAAAACTGTACACCACCTATTATTGATATTCAATCTCAACCTTGCAACTGCAATCCTGACTATCATCAAATTACAGTTACTGACAATGGTATTGGTGTAAAAGAAGAATTCAAAGACAAAATTTTTGAGATTTTCAAACGCTTACACGGCACCCAAGATGAATACGAAGGTTCAGGTGTTGGTTTGGCGGTTTGCAAACGAATTGTTGAACAACACAATGGTAGAATTTGGGTCAATACAGATTATACAGATGGCTTTAGTGTTAGTTTTACATTACCCAAAGCACATACAAATACAAGCGCAAGTTCAATGAATAATTTTGCATAGCAAAATCCACCGTCTACCGTAGAAACTCAATATTGCGTTTTAATCCCTCAAATTTGGTGCGCTTCACGGCTGATTTTTTAAATACTTTTCTAAACACTTCCTCTGTAATTTCTTCCCAATCCCTCTTTGACATATCCAATAAGTCGGGATGTGGTTCAAATTCAGGTTCAGCATGTTGCGTAGCAAAACGATTCCACGGGCACACCTGCTGGCATATATCACAACCAAACATCCACCCTTCCATTTTCCCTTCAAATTCCGTCGGAATTGCCTCTTTTAATTCAATCGTCAAATACGAAATACACTTACTACCATCCATAAAATAACCCTGTGGAGAAATCGCTTCCGTCGGACAGGCATCAATACATCGTGTACACGTTCCGCAGTGGTCGCGTATTGGGTCATCCGTAGCCAGTTCAAGGTCAATAATCAACTCTGCCAAAAAGAAATACGACCCCACTTTCGGATTCAACAACAAAGTATGCTTACCAACCCAACCGACACCACTACGCCGTGCCCAGTCACACTCCAGCACCGGCGCACTATCCACAAAACACCGCCCGTTCACCTCACCAATTTCCTCACGAATATACGCCAGCAACGTCTTCAATTTATCCTTAATCACAAAATGATAATCCTTACCGTAGGCATACTGACTGATTTTCGGCGCATCGGGATCACTTTGCGTTTTTTCCGAATGATAATTATAGGTCAGGGAAATTACCGACTTCGCTCCATCTACCAACTTGCGCGGGTCTATACGCTTATCAAAATGATTCGCCATATACCCCATTTTCCCGTGATAGTCCTGATTGAGCCATGCTTCGAGCCGTCGTGCTTCTTCGTCCATCTGTTCTGCACGTGCTACACCCATATGCATAAAACCCAATTCAAGTGCTTTATTTTCAATTAGTTGGCGATATGTAGTTTTCTTTGACATAATGCGTAGCGGCTGCT
>JAHDEO010000136.1 GCA_020628725.1 Saprospiraceae bacterium | reverse complement strand
CCTGGAAAATCGCTGATTACAGTGCCAGAGATATATTTGGCATCGTACATTATAATTCAATGATGAAGTATTTCACATTTGTTAATGGCAATGGACAATCAAATTCTGGATTTAGGTCCGTGTGGAGTGGTTTCTCTGAGAATCTTACAATATCATCTTTGTATGCACCTCCTGCTTACCTGATGGCTGATTTGTATGATGCAAATAACCTCATTGATGCCTCAAGTGATTACAAGACCACATTCAACTTAATTGGTTACACATCCAAATTTGGACACTTTCTTTATGGTTATACTATGGGCAATTGTGAAGACCATTGGCAATATAGGGGTAATGTTCCTGCTCAACGGATGGTAGATGGAACGACACAAACCGCATACGGAAGTAGTTTTGGCCATTGGACGGCGGGATGTATAGGCACATCTGCCTTTATACAGGGGGTCAGCAGGTTAATTAATATTCCAATTACAGAAAAATTGAACGCTGGGCATCACCTGATTTATGCTTCAACGCTTGACAAAAGAACTTTAACTCACGCTGATGATCCTTATAATGCAGTTTCTAAAAGTATGGATATCGAACCTCAGCATTTATTTGTTAACAAGTATCACCATGAAAATTATATAAAAGGAGGACAGGTAAATTATGTAGGATTAAGAGTAAGCGATTTGGATCAAAATGAATTTTCAGATTATACAAAAAATCGTTATTGTAATAATGGAGCAGGTGGTTACGCAAATTCTCAATTTTCAAGATTAGTACAAGTGCATGGGGAAGCCTTTTTAGATTCTATTCGTTTTTTAGACAGACTAAACTACGTTTTAGATCAGGAAGGATTTCCAAATAACTGTACAAGTAACACTTCTTATGTAGAGTATCCTATCAATTGGACTTCAACCACCAATGCTAAAACTTTCACTGCCAATACCAATACTCCTGGAAAAAGACTGTTACCTATTGATACCGACATTCCATTCTCAGGACGCTCTAACACCTTAATTGAAAATGGTCATTGGGTAGAAGCAGTAGTGTACGATACTCAGCCCCGTGCCTGGGTGGGTATAGATGCTGCACCCATTGAGCAGGATTTGATGCAGTTGGAACACGCTATCTCTATGAGCGAAAATACCATTGAAATTTACAATAATGGTACTGCCGTACACACACTTTATAACCCACACGATTTTACATTGGGCTATCTCAAAATAAGTGTTGAAAATAATATTGTTAAATATGCACTCAATGGGCACTTCGTATATCAGCAGCCCTTAGCCAATCCAAATTGGGAATTTACGGTCTTTGCCGGTGGAGACGAAGCACTATCCGAAATCAATACCATAGTCAGTAACAGCCAGCAAACAGCTACAGGAAATTGCGTAGCAGGCACAGCTTGTGATGATGGTGATGATTGTACCGATAATGACGTCTTTGATGCCAATTGCAATTGTATTGGTACTCCCAACAACCTCGCAGGATTAGCCTGTGACGATAACAACCCCTGTACCGATAATGATGTTTATGATAGTGATTGTATTTGCACAGGGGTGCTTATGCCGGATAGTGAATGTAATCCGGCAAGCAGTTGTACAGACTGCATAAGCGTAATCAATTCTTTTCCTTATACCGAAAGCTTTGAACAGGGAGAAAGCGGAATTTGTCAGGAACAGGCCGACGATTGGGATTGGACTCATCATACTGGAAGTACACCATTTGCTATTTTGTCAGGACCAACTAGCGCATTTGATGGAAACTATTACATGTATATCGATGCCGGAGGAATAAGTCAGGATAGAACCGCACAGTTCATCACCCCTTGTTTTGACTTGGTCAATGCCACATCAGCGTCAGTTTCATTCAATTATCACATGTATGGAGAGGGGATAGATAAACTTTCTTTACAAGTTAGCACTGATAATAAAAATTGGATGACAATTTGGAGTCGTTCAGCTGATCAGGGAAGTAGTTGGCTTTCGGCTACCCTAGATTTATCATCTTATAGCAATAACATCATCACTATGAGATTTAAGGGAGATGTTTTAGATATATTCGGTGTGAATATTGCCGTGGATAATATAATTGTAGATGCAACCACAGGACCATGTACGCCCGGTACAGCTTGCAACGATGGCAATGCCTGCACCACAGGCGATGTCTATGATGCTGATTGCAACTGTGTAGGAACATTCCAAGATGCAGATAATGACGGCGTATGTGATGCCAATGACATTTGCCCCGGCGGTGATGATACCGTAGATAGCGACGGCGACGGCATTCCTGATTTTTGCGATTCTGCATGTAATGTTGGCACAACTTGCAATGATGGCAATGCCTGTACCACAGGCGATGTGTATGATGCCAATTGCAACTGCGTTGGAACATTCCAAGATGCAGATAACGACAGCGTATGCGATGCCAACGATGCCTGTCCGAATTTGGACGACGCACTCATCGGTACAGCCTGTGATGATGGCAATCCAAATACTACAAACGATACTTGGGAAAGCGATTGCACATGCATAGGCACGCCCGTAGTTGGTGGATGTACCATTACGACCATCTCATCCGGCGGAACGGTACAATCATCCAACGGCTCACAAAACTGCCGCACCTTTGATTTTGGTGGAGAATATCAGGATATTTCATTCGCACTTTCCAACGTCAATACTAAAGTCAATGGCAAACCTGCCACCCGCTACAGCGACTTGGTCACAGTACAATATATCAGTGGTGGAAATACCCAAACTCATGCTACCTATACTGCTAATGCTACAGTTGATATTTCGGGTTCAATTACCGCACTCATCGTATGTATAGAAGATAATGACGGACAAACGGGTGCATCAGTCAGGGCTGATGTTGGCGCGATTACTTCATGTGTTGACGGTGGCGACAATCCGCCAAACTGTACACCGGGCGCAACTTGCGACGACAATGATGTCTGCACTACAGGCGACACTTACGATGCCAATTGTAATTGCGTGGGTACATACACGGACGCAGACGGCGACGGCGTATGTGCGGGCGATGATGCCAACGACAACGACCCGTGCATTCCCAACACCTGCGGTGGCAATGGCTGTACTACCCACAACAGCGAAAGCTTTGAAACCAACTGGGGCATCTGGAATAATGGCGGCAATGATGTAAGCAGTGATGCCGTATATGCCAATACAGGAGCATACTGCGTCCGCTTACGCGACAACTCAGGTCAGGCATCTTCGATTTATACCGATGTATTGGATTTGAGTGCGTATAATTCGCTTGAGATTAGCCTCTCTTTCTTTGCAAGTAGCATGGAGAATGGCGAAGACTTTTTATTGGAAATGTCCACCAATGGCGGCAGTTCATACAGCGTGATACAAAGCTGGGTTTCCGGTACCGATTTTACCAATGGTACACGCTATAATGAAACGGTAACAGTTAGTGGAATGAGTAGCTCAACGGTATTCCGTATTCGCTGCGATGCTTCCGCAAATAATGACCGTGTATATATTGATGATGTGGTGATAGAAGATTGTAGTGGTGGAAACAAATTAGAAACTGAAATTGGCTCGGTCAATATTTTCCCCAACCCGTCTCATAATCATATTCATATAGATTTATCTCAAATTATTCAGACACTTGATACGGATAATATCGAAGTGAATATTTTCTCATTGGATGGAAAACGTGTCTATCAAAATGAAATGCAAGTGAGCGATATACTTCATTTGAATATCGAAGCACTCTCATCTTCTCAAATATACTTGTTACATCTTCGCACAGATGATGGCAGGATGTTCAGAGGGAAATTTGTGAAATTTTAATATCACTTGATTATAATGATTTTGGGAAGTGTAGATTGATAATTGATTTGCACTTCCCAAACATGTATTTCCTCCTATATATTTAATTTTATTGCAATAAGAATGTGGCATGAGATGTTTAGAAGGAGCTTCATTATTCATTAAATCTATGTAATTATCAAAATCACAACACTCTATTTATCAACTATTTACAATAAAAAATAAAGCAGCAACGATGTAAAAAAATATTTTTTGTGTGCAAAAAAATATTTCAGATGTTATTATTTTTGCAATAGTAAAAACACAACCTTTTTACACAAAATAACACTCGTTATTCCATTCTCTACAACTCGCATTTAGATCACATCTCCCATATTCTACTCAAATTACCAAAAATCTTGATATCCGACTTGCTATCATAGATTACAGCGTCTTTGTATTCGAACTCATACCTACAAAATAAGCGCATATATCCAATTACTTTAAACAACTATATTATGAATTTTTTAAACAACTACTTGTTTATCCTACTATGTCTATTTTGTATGACGGATAAGAACTTTGCCCAACACAGCATTGAGCAGAACAAGTACACACTACAACAAAACATCAACACACCAAAGCCCCCTCATTCGGGGTTACATCGGTGCGGGCAAGATGAAATCATCAAACAAATGGAAGCCAATGCCAGCCCCGAACAAATCAAACAATGGCGCGAAGCCGCAAGAGCTTACAAAAGTGGCAGTGCTACCCCACACCAAAAATCATCCTTGATGATTGATATTCCACTCAAAGCCTATATCGTCCGCAAAAGCAACGGCAAAGGCGGCGTCACGGAGAATGATGTCATTCAGGGATTGCATTTGGTTAATCAGACTTTCTCCAACTCTCCCTTTAATTTTTATTACTCGGATATTGAGTATATCGACAGCGATACTTATTACGTATTATCCAATCAAAATGAAGGTGTGGATTTGTACCTGTCCAATAATGACCAAAGTGTATTGAATGTCTATTTTGTCTCGTATCTTGATACCGGATATTCCGGCTTTGCGCGGTTTCCTTGGTGGAATAATAATCGTTTTATCGTAGTTGCCAATTATGCAGTCAATACCTATACCTATCCGCATGAAGTCGGGCATTATTTGGGCTTGCTACATACACACGATACAGGAGAGGGTAATGAATTGGTCAACGGCAGTAATTGTAGTAATGCCGGAGATTTGATTTGTGATACCCAAGCGAGTCCTGTCTTGGGATATAATAATGTTGACTACATTACCTGTCAATACAATGGCACAGAGACAGATGGAAACGGACAAAATTATAATCCTGATGTAGATAATTGCATGGCTTATGGTCCGTGGGAATGTCAGCCCAGATTTTTTACGGCAGACCAAGTTGCCCGAATGGAATCGTATTATAATAGCGACAGGGCTGCCGAGTTGGGTTCGCCTCCTGCCTATACTGCACTCAATTCTTGCGCTCCCGGTGATGACTCGGACTTGGACGGCGTGTGCAATTCTGATGATACTTGTCCTGAATTCTGGGATACGGATAGCGACCTCAATGGCATTGCCGATGCTTGCGAAGATTGCCCCGTCATCAATTTTGCTACCGTAGAAAGAGCAAGTTATGAAGGTAACAATGGATATATATCCACTTTAGAACAAGGCGAATATGTAGCGCACCTTGCAGATAATGCCTGGGAAGCTGTTACGATAGATTACACTATCACACCGCAAACCAAAATCGCCTTTGATTTCAGAAGTACCGTACAGGGAGAAATTCACGAAATCATACTGGACGATGGATTAGATTTTACCCCTTTGTATAGAATCGTATTATACGGTACACAAGATTTGAGTGGACAGGCGAATACCACATTCGATTATACTTATACAGGCGAAGGAGACTACCAGTATTTTGTTATTCCATTAGGAAACTATTATACAGGATTTGTCAATTATATGGTACTCACTTGCGATGAAGATGCCAATGCAGTTTCAAATAATTCATATCATAAACCCGCCAATTCATATTTTAGAAATGTTAGAATATTTGAAGACACCAATGGAGATAATTTATGCGATTTTGACTGCGTAGCCGATACAGCTTGTGATGATGGAGATGCCTGCACCACCGGCGAAACTTACGATGCCAATTGTAATTGTACAGGTGGCACAATACAAGACACCGACAATGATGGCGTATGTGATGCCAATGATACCTGTCCGGGTACAGATGATGCCTTGATAGGTACAACTTGTGATGATGGCGATGCTTGTACTACAAATGATGTATATGATTCAAATTGTAATTGCACAGGCACACTTCAAGATGCAGACAACGACGGTGTATGTGATGCCAACGATGTCTGTCCGAATTTGGACGATGCACTCATCGGAACAGCTTGTGACGACGGAGATGCCTGCACCACAGGCGAAACCTACGATGCAGATTGCAATTGTACAGGTGGCACGATACAAGATACCGACAATGATGGCGTGTGCGATGCCAATGATACCTGTTCGGGAATAGATGATGCTTTGATAGGAACAACTTGTGACGACGGCGATGCTTGTACTACAAATGATGTATATGATTCAAATTGCAATTGCACAGGCACACTTCAAGATGCAGATAACGACGGTGTATGTGATGCCAATGATGTCTGTCCGAATTTAGACGATGCACTCATCGGAACAGCTTGCGATGACGGAGATGCCAATACAGAAAATGATACTTGGCAGACAGATTGTACTTGTGTAGGAACACCCGTATCCGGTTGTACCATCACTACAATTGTGTCGGGTGGTAGCGTGCAATCTTCTAATGGTTCGCAAAGCTGTAGTACATTCGATTTAGGTGGCGAATATCAGGATATTTCATTCACGCTAAGCGAGGTGGATAGCAAACCAAACGGCAGCCCCAACTCACGCTTCAGCGATTTGGTGACGGTACAATATATCAGCAACGGCAATACCCAAACCCACGCCACTTATACTGCCAATGCTACGGTTGAGATTCCCGGTCCACTCACCGCAATCATCGTATGTATAGAAGATAGCGATGGACGACTCGGCAAAGCCGTCAGTGCCACCGTCGGTACAATCACATCATGCGTAGAAGGCGACAATCCTCCCGCCTGTACTGTCGGTGCAACCTGTGACGACGGAGATGCTTGTACTACAAACGATGTCTATGATACCGATTGTAACTGTGCAGGTACATACGCAGATGCCGACAACGACGGCGTATGTAATGTTGATGATGCTTGCCCGGATTTTGATGACAATTTAATCGGTACAACTTGCAACGATGGCGATGCCAATACGATAAACGACACTTGGGGAACTGACTGTAACTGTACAGGTACGCCCGCAGGCGGTGGCGGTTGCATCACCTATAATAGCGAAAGTTTCGAGACCGACTGGGGCATCTGGAACGATGGCGGCGGCGATGTAGGCAGCGATGCACTCTACGCCAATACAGGCACCTACTGTGTCCGTCTGCGCGACAATTCAGGTCAGCAATCTTCGATTTACACTGATGTATTGGATTTGAGTACGTATAGTTCGTTGGATATTAGCCTCTCCTACTTTGCGAGCAGTATGGAAGGAGGTGAGGATTTTATGTTGGAAATGTCCACCAATGGCGGTAGTTCATACCTTATAGTCCAACGCTGGGTTTCCGGTGTAGATTTCACCAATGGTACACGCTATAATGAAACGGTAACAGTTAGCGGAATGAGTAATTCAACGGTATTCCGTATTCGCTGTGATGCTTCTGCGAATAATGACCGCGTATATATTGATGATGTGATGATAGAAGATTGTAGCGGCGCAGGAAAATTGGAACCTGAAATTGGCTCGGTTAATATCTTTCCAAATCCATCTCACAATCACATTAATGTAGATTTATCTCAGGTTATTCAAACACTCAATTCGGATAATATTGAGGTCAATATTTTCTCATTAGACGGAAAGCAAGTCTATCAAAACGAGATGCAAGTGAGCGATATGCTTCACCTGAATATCGAAGCACTCTCATCTTCTCAAATGTACTTATTACATCTTCGCACAGATGATGGCAGAATGTTCAGAGGGAAATTTGTAAAGTTTTAATATCACTTAATTATAATGATTTTGGGAAGTGTAGATTGATAATTGATTTGCACTTCCCAAAATGTATTACATCTATTGGGTTGCCACGTTCTATCATTTCCATATTCTGACAAACTAATAGGCTGTTTAGAATTATTTTATCGAGTATTAAGCTCGTTGACTCTGTGTAACTTAAAAAAACATAATACTATGATTATCATGAATTTAACAAGCAAAAAAAAGCCGTAATCATGTAAAAAAACATTTTTTTATGCAAAAAAATCACTTCGGATATTTACACCTTTGTGAATCCAAACAAATAAGGTAATTCTCTATTCTAACACAACTCATCCGAGAACATTCATCCCACCCACGCTTACCTAAAAGTAATTGGTTCTAATATAATTACAATACTCCTCTTTGTGAGGATAATCATTCAAGATGCTTTACATAAAGTGATGAAATAAGCTTTGCAGCTTAAATAAAAATGCAATGCTGTCACATTTAGTCGGTTTTTAGCATATAGTTAAGTAGTGAAATTAATCACTACATTTTTCACCAAACATCTAAATATTTATGAAATTACTATTATCTACTTTGATGACCCTTTTAATTCCCATTGTAATGTTTGCACAACCCTGTACGGTCAATGACGCCTCAGGGTGTGCATGTGAAGATGGAAGTACAGATTGTTACTTATTACCCAACATTAAAGTGTCGTATGACCTATTAGCCGACCCCAGCCAAAATCCCGAATCTCCCGGTGAATTGAGAATATCAGCTTCTACACCCAATGTAGGACATGGACCACTACGAATCATTCCTACGGATAATTTTGTTTGTGGTGTAGATACTTTTTTCAATAGCAACATCACTATTTGTCCTGACGGGAGCGACCCCAGCCAACTCGTCAAGCAACGGATTTATCGTAAACAAGGTAATACGATGACTTATGAAGACCGTTGGGCAGGCTCAATGACTTATCACCCCTCGCACGCCCACACCCACTTTGATGATTGGGGTACATTTTCGTTACGCATCCCGGACGACAACGAACCAAATCCACTAAACTGGCAGATGGTCAGCGACGGCACCAAACTCAGTTTTTGCCTGATGGATTTTGGTTCTTGTTCAACTTATGACGGGCATTGCAGAGATGACAATAATAACATTCTGAGAAATAGTGATTTCCCGAATTATGGCTTAGGAGGCGGTGATTATTCATGTGGACTTACCAATCAGGGCATTAGTGTCGGATGGACGGATATTTATGGTTATCAACTGGATGGTATGCACATCACTATCCCCAATGGTGTCTGTAATGGCGATTATGCGGTGGTTGTGCAGGTTGATCCAAACAATCTTCTGGTAGAGGAAAATGATAATGATAATTTGGTAGTTGTACCCGTTACATTGACCCAACAAACAAACTGCGATGGTGGCGGTGGCAATGATGAATGTAATGATAACGCTGTCAGTATCAATATTACTTTGGATAATTATCCGGCAGAAACCACTTGGTCAATCACCAATAGCAATGGCACAACAGTCGCTTCTTCCAATGGTAATTATGGTGGGCAAGCACAAGGCTCAACCGTAACAGAAGATGTATGCTTGCCCAATGGATGTTTCGATTTTACCATTAATGATTCCTATGGTGACGGTATTTGTTGCGGATACGGAAACGGCTCATATACAGTGACCGATGCTAATGGTAATGTCTTGGCTTCAGGTGGCGATTTTGGCAGTTCGGAAACAAAGAACTTCTGCTTCAATGGTCAACAAGACCCTTGTGCCGGAAATGGTGGTGATGCAGATGGCGACGGAGTTTGTGCCAATGTCGATTGTAATGATAATAATGCAAATATCGGTGCACAACAAGCACCCGGAGCAGCCTGTAATGATAACAACCCTAATACCACAAATGATGTCATTCAGTCAGATGGCTGTACCTGTGCAGGAACAGCACTTCCTTGTACAAATGCAGGTGGCGATGCAGACGGTGACGGAGTTTGTGCGAATGTAGATTGTAATGATAATAATGCAAATATCGGCGCACAACAAACACCCGGAACGGCTTGTAATGATAATAATTCTAATACCATAAATGATGTCATTCAATCAGATGGCTGTACCTGTACAGGAACGCCCGATAATGGCGGAGGCGGATGCAATGACAATCCTGTTACCATTAATATCACGTTGGATAATTATCCTGAGGAAACCAGTTGGTCAATCACCAATGAAAATGGCGCAACAGTCGCCTCTTCCAATGGTACTTATAGCGGACAAGCAGACGGCTCAACTGTAACAGAAGATGTATGTCTGCCCAATGGATGTTTCGATTTTACCATTAATGATGCCTATGGTGATGGGATTTGTTGCGGATACGGAAATGGTTCATATACAATTACGGGTGCCAATGGTAATGTCTTGGCTTCAGGTGGCGATTTTGGCAGTTCGGAAACGAAAAACTTCTGCTTTGGCAACGGCGGTGGCGGCGGTGGTTGTACAACCTATGACAGCGAAAACTTTGATAGCTGGGGCATCTGGAACGATGGTGGCAGTGATTCACGACGCAGCAGTGATTATGCTGCTTATGCCAATACCGGTACATACTGTGTACGCTTGCGCGACAATTCAGGACAGGCATCTTCTATGTATACTGATGTTTTGAATTTGAGTGGATACAGTTCGCTTGATATTAGTTTCTCATTTATTACAAACAGTATGGAGACAGGTGAGGATTTCTTCTTGGAAATGTCTACCAATGGTGGTAGCTCATACACTGTGATACAAAATTGGGTAGCCGACACAGATTTCACAAATGGTATACGCTATAATGAAACGGTAGTCGTGGGTGGTTTTAGTAGCTCAACGGTTTTTCGCATTCGTTGTGATGCCTCCGGCAATAATGACCTCGTGTATATAGATGATGTAGTCATTGAAGATTGTGGCAGCGAAGTAAGATTGGAAAATGTTATCGAAGCCATCAATATTTTCCCCAATCCATCCACTAGCTATATTAATGTAGATTTGCATCAGATAGTCAAAACCCTTGATACACAAAATATTGAGGTAACTATCTTCTCATTAAACGGTCAGGTATTGTATCAAAATGAAATGCAACCAAGCAATACGCTTCAATTGAATATCGAAACATTACCTGCTTCTCAAATGTATTTACTACACCTTCGCATGAAGGATGGCAGAATGTTCAGAGGGAAGTTTGTGAAATTTTGATGATTAAAAAAGATTAATTACGCGAGTATAAGCCCGAACATAGAAATATGTTCGGGCTATTTTTTTTCAATAATCTCAATGAACTGGTACAAGTATGTCTTGTCGAAGACAAAATAATGTACTCAAAATTTGCGTTCCTTATCAAATTACGCATTAATGTATAATTTTATGCACATGAAAAAGAAGAGGAAAGTTAAAGCAGAAACTGTATTTAATTTGATAAAGAAGATGTCGCAGCCGGAGAAGCGATATTTCAAACTCAATAATCAAAGTTATAATAAGAATAAAGATTTTATAAACCTATTTGACTATCTAAACGCACAAAAAGTATTCAATGCCAAAGACCTTGAACAATCATTTGAACACAAAAATATAAGCTCTACCGTTAATTACCTGCATAATAAGATAGTTGACATCCTTGAAGAAAAAGGGAAAAAAATGTTAAGCAGTGGCATCCCGGTATATGATGAAGATATAGAGTATCACATAAAAACATCTCAAGTTTATTTGTACGCCGAATTACTGGAGCTTGCCTTGGAAGAGATACAGAAGGCTGAAGAAATAGCTCTAAGAAGAGAGAATTATGTTTATCTTATAAGGATATGTCAGATAAATAAAAAAATGTTTAACAGCACCCATCTGAACCACTACAAATATGGAGAATTGGTAGCAGAAAGTAACAGAAAACTCAAATGGGCTTTAGAGCAATATCTCTTGGTCAATGAAATGGCAACGCTTACAAACATAATTACATGGGGCGGAGGTATTAATTCCGACGACTACCAAGAAGCTATGCAAAAAGTAGAAGCATACGCTGAACGCATAGACGAGCTGCCCTTTGTTTGCAAACGCGCTATCATAAAAATAAGAACATTTCATTATATTGAAAAACAAGAATATACAGAGGCACTTAACTTGTTTTTGCAGGCAATAAAACATTGGGAGTCACTCCCCTATGAAAGATGGAAACTGGGCGACTATATAGTAAATTGGTATAATTTGTTGTTTATATCTGTTGGCACAAGCCATGATTTGATGACGGACTACTTTAGAGAATATGTTGAACTGCCTGAAAAACATCCCAAAACATTTAAATTAGCCAGACCAATACTCCTTAGAACATACAATCTTACCAAATATAGTGCAGAACTGATGCTTATTTTGGAACAAAGAGAATATGAAAAAATTTATGATATAGAACAAAATTTCACTAAGGGATTACCTGACCTGCTCGATTTATCCCAATGGGGAGATGTCGTACAAAGAATATTTTTAAATATGATATTGGTACATCTCATCCTAAAGAATTATGAACGTTCTAATCATTGGATAGAGCAATATTATGAATTTTCCCAGCCGGATTCTCCCTGGGATATTACTTGCCAAATACTTGATGTCATAACACATTACGACCAAGGAAATTATGTCTATTTAGAATCAAAAATGAGAAACCTCAATCGCAAATGGCAAAAAGAAAAACTAAAAGGCACCAATGCTCCAATTCTGCTCAAACTTATTCAGAAAACCTTGCTCAAATCCAAACAAAATAAAATCCCTGAAATCTGGAAAGAAGGACTCCATGAATTGTATCAAGCCGAAAAAATACTAACCGACTATAACATAGCACTTTCAAGATGGGTGGAAATGAAAATTCAGAAGTGATTTCGCTCCATTTTTACTTTTTTTATGGCAAAAAATCACTTTCAACATCAACCTCACATACATATTAACCTAAAAAACAAGCAGTTACCCCTACAACCGACCGCATATTCAAGGCTACATGCTTTCATACTATCTTGCAACGCCAAAGCTCTTTTCTCGTCCTTATCCTTGTATTCCGCTTAACTTATTGACAATTTGCTCTTGTAAAAATTGTTACACGCATCTCCATTAAGAAAAGAGAAATAAATAAATTAGACCAAGATGCGAAATATTTTTTTGTTAGGCAAAATCATTTTTGAGGCGCATAGCTGGGCTACGTAACGAGAAAATGATGACGCATAACGGAAAAAGATACAGTAGCTTGGTCTGAGTTATTTATTTCTCTTTTCTAAACACGCTCGTATGATTTGTGATTATTCAGGCTATTTGCCTTAGTTCTTATTCTCAGAATAATCACGCTCCCTATTACATATTTATTTTTTCGGAAATCATTAAAATTGATGAATAGGCAGAGTATGCCATTACACCTTTTATATACATAATTTTTTATTACAACATGAAGAGAATAAACATTACTTTTTTATTCGTGCTAATATGCGGTTATTTATTAGCACAAAACACCCTCTCCATAGAAAATAATACAGCAACGGATTTGATATGTCCGGGAGAAATACCTAACGAACTCATTACCCCCGAAGAGCAGCAAAGACAAGCAGACTTTGAGACATTGTATAGAGCAGCGATGCAACAAAAAATAGCTGACGGAACGATGAATCTGAAAAGTCAGCAGCAAATTTATACCATTCCCGTTGTCGTTCATATCATACACGATGGACAAGATGTTGGTACAGTGCAAAATCCTGACGAGGCTACCGTAAGAGGCTATATTGACGAGGCGAATGCACATTTCAGCCATACACAACCGGGTGCGCCTTTCACCTACACCAACCCAAACTACGGCATAGATACCGAAATTCAATTCTGCCTTGCGTCCACCGACCCTGATGGCAATTATACCAATGGAATCGTGCGACATTATGAACCGGAGTATTATTATGTTGATTACACAAAAACAGCGAGATATGCCGAAAGGACTGCATGGGACAATACCCAATATTTAAATATTTTCATCAACTACACCACAAACGTATTGGGAATCTATATTGGTGCAAATGGGGTTATTATCCGAAACATCGGTTTTAATGGAACATTCTTTTGTCACGAAGTTGGGCATTGGCTGGGTTTACGACATACTTTTGAAGGAGGCTGCACCAATAATGATTGCCTCACAGACGGAGATAAAATTTGTGATACACCGCCCAAAGCTTCGTCGGGAAGTAGTGGCTGCGGTGGACAAAACAATTGTACCGCCGATGAAAATGACACTTCGACCAATAACCCCTATCGCTCCATATCACTCGGAGGCATGGGCGACCAACCCGACATGATAGAAAACTACATGGATTATACCCAAACCTGTTGGAGTACATTTACACAAGGACAAAAAAACCGTATGCGATTTTACCACGAAACCTATCAAACCGGTTTCCCGACCTCTATCGGATGTAATCCCCAATCCAAACCCAACTTGGATGCCTCTATTAATATCGGAATGATACTGGATATTCCCTGCGGACAAAATAGCGGCGCACCAATATTTGCAATGGAAAATAGCGGCGCAACAACATTAACATCCGTTGACATTGAAATCTATCTAAACGGCAATCTTTTCAGAACAGATAACTGGACAGGAAGCCTTCCGGCAGGAGATATAGAAATGATGGAGTTAGATGCCATAACCTTCGAAAATGGTTATACTAATTTAGAAATAAGATTAACCAATCCGAATGGTCAAACTGATGCAATTCCTTCCAATAGTAGCATATTCAGAAATGTCCATGCTGTTCAAGGCGGTGTAGAACTTGAATTGGCAATAGCATTTGATGGTTTTACTTATATAAATTCTTGGCAATTTTTAGATGCAAATGGAAATATACTTGGAGAAAAAGAACGATTAAACGTGGACTTCGATTCGCAGACTACTCTCTGTGGCGATCCCGGTTCCTGTTATACCCTCATAATGAATGATAACTATGCAGCAGTCAATGATTATTCACTCACACAATCTGACGGAACGGTACTCGTCACGGGCGATGGCGTTACTTCTTCTCAATCTGACTATTTCTGCATCAATGACCCATGTTCCGGCAATGGCGGCGATGCCGACAACGATGGCTTCTGTGCCGATGTAGATTGTGATGATAACAACTTTTACGAAGGTGCGCCACAAGCACCGGGTACAGCCTGCGACGATGGTGATATTGCTACAGAAAACGATGTCATTCAAGCAGATAATTGTACTTGTTTAGGTACATTGATATGTC
>JAHDEO010000135.1 GCA_020628725.1 Saprospiraceae bacterium | reverse complement strand
CATAGAGCTTTGCGGCTTAGAAATGAACCTGTACAATTTGACCAAGCCATATTCCTCGAAAATCAAACAGACCAATTCTTTTACGGCAAATTTTTCATGTTTAGGCATCTGGTGAGCTTCTTCTATTTCGATGACATAAAAATCGGTTGCATGGCGATTGCTGCAAGTTTTGGAGAGCAAATGATGTCTATGCGATTTACAGGGTATCTTCCGGAAGACAAAAAATAAACCTTGAACTTACGCTAAGCTCAAGGCTTATCTTTTACTTGAACATGAGATGAAAAAGGCATCGTTCCAACACCTCTAACAATACGTTTTTTATTCGATAAATTACAATATGCTACGTGCGCTTCATTTTTATGTGTAAAATGTATTTCGTAAAAATCATCATCCCCGACAACCTGCTCTACTTGGCTGTCTTTCCATTGCATCACCCCTTCATATATTTTCCAAGTTTCTTCCGAATACTCACTCACATTATCCGAAGTAAACAAAACACTGCCTAATAATACATTGATTAAGAACAAAGTATATTGCTGCTCTTTATCCAATTTTTGTTTTGATTTTCGGAGAATAAAGACATCCGGATCGTTATAAAATGCCTTGCCATCCAATTGCCAACGACTAAGCGTATTCTGCAAAGAAAGTATCGTAGATACACGCTCGCGCCCGCGTAGCCACTTCAAAAGTTGATGTTCCCACCGTAGATGTACGTCTGCACCAATTCGACAATAATCCACCAAACCAAATGACGAACCAAGCGGCACACCACAACCCAAAATCAATTTATTGCCCACGATATTCCGCAGAAATGACATGGCTTCGTGCATCACCTGACCACGCGTTTTGTTAGGCGGCGGAGCAAGTGCAACGGCATAGAGAAAATCGAGTTTCACCATGTCGTAATTCCACTTTTGAAGGACGGTATTCAGTACATTTATCAAATAATTCTGCACATCACGATTATAAAAATCCAATGCATAAAACCAACCACTCCACAAAGGATTCCAGCCGGCACGAACAGGTTTTCCGTTTTTATCTTTCAAAATCCAGTCAGGATGTTGCTTAAAAAGGTCTGATTTTTTTTCACAAATAAATGGTGCCAGCCACAAACCTGCCTTATAATTTTCCTCATGTATTTTTCGGGAAATATGCGACATTCCATTAGGGAAATTTGGCTTGATAGACAGCCAATCGCCAACTCGTTTGGCAAAGCCATCATCAATTTGAAAAATATCAATAGCGAGTTGTTTTTTTGCAAAGGCAGCTAAATTATCCAAGATAACTTGCTCCGAAATGTTGGTGTAATAGTGATACCAACTCGTCCAACCAACAACAGGTTTCGCTTTGGGCGGTGCGATATTAGCGAGCTTGAAATAACTATCAAATTGCTGTTTTTCAGGACCTTCTCCAATGAAAATATCGAGGGCAGGGTAGGAGTGGTCCAATTCCAATCCCGCGCAGTCTTTTTCTATGTGCAATTCATCTTTTGAAGCATCATGTCGAAAGAGTGTGTAGCCTGTAAATTCATTCAACGAACTAAGTAATATCACATTGTCGCCTTGCCTAATGTAAGTATAAGTCCATGAGTGCAAGCAGCCTTCGCGGTCAGGATGTTCACAAAAATCGTAATCACCAAAAGTGCCGAATCGCTTCTGAACAATAGGTCGAATTGGAGCTATCTTTTCATCAGTACGAAACTCTCGGGTTTCTGTCCATGATTGAAACCCATTACAAAAAATACGTTCATCAGATTGATAAGGATGATATAAAGTGATGGCGAGATAGTCGATTTTGATGGTTTGTTTGGGATGAATGGAGAGTTGTAGACGTTGCCCTTTTTCGATATTTTCAACCGAGAAATCGACATACAACTCCTCTTCAAAAATTTTCTTTCCGACAGGGATTTCGATAGTTCGGCTTTGATATTTTAAAACTGCTTTCTCTACTTTCATAGTGCTAAGTTAGTTGGTTTGCTAAAAGTTATTAATTATAAGTAGATTTATTTATCGTAATTCTTATTACCTTATTTTCTGTGATTTATACACTTAATAAATTGGAAAATAACTTGAGTCAGCGTTAAAAAATTAATAATCAGTAGTTTTTAAATGCTTATTTTGTTAACTTTGAGGATAATTTCAATTTATAAAAATGTAACCAAGCCAAAAAAATACGTCAATATTGATATAACAAGCTCGCATTTCCACTTTACCACCCTGTCACAAAATAAGACTTAACGGTATTATAAAAATGCTTTATTTTAAGTGTTTTTTGTGATAATAAGCCTTTCGAAGATTGTCGAAAAAATTATTTTAAACACCTATTCAAAGGGAGACTCAACCTTTTGGATTAATATTCCGTCTTAGTACAATATTGTTTGATATTGACTGATAATATCAGTGGCAATATTAAGCAAATTGATACAAGTAAAGAGCTAAACCTAACAATTTAATGATATTTTTTACAAATACTACAAATAGCGTATCTACTAAATTAAAACACTATATTATATTAATATGGTGTTTGATGGGAACTGTGGTTGCTAGTGGACAACTTACAGAGATTGAATTTAGTGTAGAACGCGGGTTTTATGACAACCCTTTTACTGTAGAGTTGATAGCAGACGATCCATCTGCCATTATTCGTTATACGACGAATAATACCAAACCAACTACATCGTCCGGAACGATATACAGTGGTCCTATCAATATTTCGAGTACCACCTCTATCCGTGCCATCGCGTATACAGGGGCAGGTGCAATACCTGTAGAGACACATACCTACATTTTTCTCGATGATATTATCACGGCATCATACATGGAAACTAATATCACCAATAGCGCGACTTATGGTCCGCAAATGCGTGATGCACTCTTAGCAATTCCGACTATATCATTAGTTTCTTCTGATGTGAGCTCCAATAATTCGATTGATGTAGAGGTAGAAACTTCGGTAGAGATGTTCTTCCCTGATGGGAGGTCGGCATTTCAAGTACATAGTGGTATTCAGACATGGGGAGGTAGCCCGACGAACCTGAAGAAGCATTATCGCCTCGAATTCAAAACTATTTACGGTACTCCAAAATTGAAATATCCCGTATTCGACAATGACGGTTACGATTATCCGATTCCCGCAGTCAATGAATTTAATAAATTATTGCTGAGAGGAGGTAGTCAGGATGGGCTAAATTGTGAATATTGTGACGAGTCACAAGCTCAATATATTCGCAACCGTTTTATTTGGGATGTGCAGATGGAAATGGGCTATCCCGCACCGCACGGACGTTACGTGCATGTGTATGTCAATGGCGAATACATGGGACAATATCACCTCATGGAACGCCCCGATGAGGCTTGGTTTGAGTCCTACTATTTTCCTGAAAAATTAAGAGAACAAATCGAAGTTCGTAAGAGTGGTGAATACTGGAACCAACCCGTATCACCCACTTTTTATGACCAAATGGTATCAGCAGGGTATAATGAAGATTATATCGACAAGCAGCAAGCGGCAGACTATACGATTTTGAATGATTATGGGGCAAATTTTGACTGGGGAACATCACACAATAACCTTGGTGGTGCCGACCCTATACCCGGCAATGGTGGTTACAAGTTTGTAGTATGGGATTTTGATTTGACACTTGGAAATGTGGGCGTATTTGGTAGTTCCTATGGACCATTGGTTAATCATAATAGTTTGGGAAATACAGGTCCTATTCCCGGTAGTGTCAACAGTGACTCAGAGTTCAAAATAATGGAAGGAGATAGGTTGGAATGTCATTGTTTCAATGATGGCGTACTAACACCTGCTGTTTTGGATGAAATGTATATGAGACGTGCGAATCAAGTGCAACTACCGTTGATAGCCGAGTCAGCACGATGGGGTAATAAATCATTCAGCTTTAGTAGCCACACCCCAAAATCAAATTGGGATGTCAATGATGAATGGATAACAGAGCGACAAGATGTTCGTAATAATTATCTCCCTTACCGTACCAATAATCTCGTTAATTACTATCGAAATGCAGGACGCTATCCGAGTACACAGAGTGTTCAATTCAGTCAGTTTGGTGGCGAAGTCAATTCCGGTTATCAGTTGACACTCTCCAATCCCAATGGTAACGGAACGATTTACTATACGACAAATGGTACAGACCCACGCTTGGAAGGCGGTGGAATCTCTCCCTCGGCACAAGTATATAGTGGACCGATTACGATTACCGGACCTGTGGAAATTCAGGCGCGTGTGCGTATCAGTTCCTCTACTTGGTCTGCGATGTGTCCACGTCGATTTTATGTAGCACAAGACCGTTCTACGCTTGTTATCAACGAAATACACTATCATGCAGATAGTCTTTGTCGTAATTTTGATTGGAACGAAACCGAGTATCTCGAAATTAAAAATACAGGTAATACAACACTCAATATGACCGATTGTCGCTTATCTTCCGGAGTTACGTATACCTTTCCATGGAATGCGACCATCGGTCCCGGACAAATCATTGTATTGGCGGAAAATTCTTTAATATTTCAACAAGAATTTGGCTTTGCGCCTTACGACCAATACAAAGGTGATTTGAGTAACGATGGCGAAACGCTCATTCTGGTAGATTACAAAAATGAAGTATTAGATAGCGTTCAGTGGAATGATCAAAACCCCTGGGACGAAATGCCCGACGGAGTCGGTCCTTCGCTCGAATTGCGGCATCCTTCACTCGATAATGCCGACCCGCTGAATTGGTTCCGGTCTGATGTTGCCTGTGCGGGTACACCCGGTTACGAAAACAGTCGTTTGTGCGATTCACCTGCGACACCCGTTGTGATTAATGAAATTAATTATAATTCAAATAATGGCGTAACTGACCCCGGCGATTGGGTAGAATTGTACAATCCGAATAATACGCCCGTAGATATTTCCAATTGGGAATTTTATGATAATGGGAATCAATTCATCATTCCCGCCGGAACAGTCATCCAGCCGGATGAATATTTGGTATTGGTGGAAAGTGCGGCGATGTTTACGAGCATATTCCCGCAAGTAGCCAATTACGTTGGTGATTTTGCATTTAACCTAAGTAAAAAAGGAGAGCGTGTTTCAATATTTGATACCAATAAATGCCTTTCCGATTATGTGGTGTATAATGATAAATTTCCGTGGCCCATCGAACCGGATGGCTTAGGACCTACGCTTTCTCTTATCAATCCATATAATGGCTTAGACAATAACATAGCTACGTCTTGGGAGTCTTCATCTGCCATTAATTCTGCATATGGTACGCCCGGACGTATCAACGTACCGTGTAAAGAAAGTGAGATAGTGCCACCGCCATTGGTGTGTCCGAATATTTCAACAACATTTAATGTAGATGTTGCCTATCCTGATGTGGATTACACTTGGTTTGTTCAAGGAGCAACCCCATCAACGGGTACGGGAAGTTCTATCTCCGTAACTTGGGCAAATCCGGGTACATACACCGTTCAACTTGCTAATAAATATTTTGAATGTACAAGTATAAAAACCTTTTCCGTAACGATTAATTGTACCGTATCAGATACTTACATTACGCCGGAAGATATATCCTTGAATGATGCGGTATCTAATGCTCCGGGAGGTTCTGTCAGTACTATTGTATCAAGTACTACCAACGGTACACTCACATTCAATCCTGATGGTACATTCAATTACGTACCCGACCCGGATTTTTCCGGTACAGACAATTTTATATTTGAGACATGTGAAGACATTCCTGAACCTGACACAACAATATATTCTTCTGTAAAGAATTATTCAGGACAAGTCATTACCGGTTCTGATGATGTAGAAGAAGCCAGTGGCACAGGTCTGATTAATACAGGAAGTGGTGACCTTGATTTATTGGTAGATGGTGCCAGTATTTTTGCGGCAGTAGGAGTTCGCATATCCAATGTCAATGTACCTTCTGATGCCGTTATTACCAAAGCATACCTGCAATTTGTAGCAGATGAAGCACAATCCGGCACGACCAATGTAACAATCGCCGCCGAAGACGTGGGTAATGCTGCTGCACTAACAAGTACAGCTTATAGCATCACGTCAAAAACACAAACGAGTGCGAGCGTAGCTTGGAACCCGCTGCCATGGACGATAGGCGGCACGTATCAAAGCGCAGATATAAGTACGGTTATTCAGGAATTGATTGATAGAGGCGATTGGTCTTCCGGCAATGCGATGACTTTCGTTTTGGAAGGAACAGGTACACGTACTGCCGAAAGTTATGAAGGTGGTGTAAATGTAGCACCTAAGCTATTTATTGACTACGAAACGGTAGACTCCATCGTTATTTCTCAAGTTAATACACCAACTTGTATACCGTCTCTGGTAGAAATAGAAGTCACACCTGTCAACGATCCACCCATTGCAGCAAATGATAGTTATACAACCAATGAGGACACTCCTGTTAGCGGCAATGTACAATCGAACGACAGTGATGTGGAAGATGCTACGCTGAATTCTACTATCACGACACAACCTACAAACGGTACAGTTTCTTTAAGTGCGAGTGGTGCGTATACCTACACGCCCAACCTAAATTTCAGTGGTACAGATAGTTTCCAATATGAAATATGTGATAGCGGTTCGCCCGTTTTCTGCGAAACGGCAACGGTGACAATAACAGTCAATGCTGTCAATGATGCGCCGATACTCAATAATGATTCCGCAGTAGTTGTAGAAGACGGGACTTGGAGTGGAAATGTATCAACCAATGACAGTGATTTGGAAGGCGGATTGATATATAGCACTACGCTTGCTACACCTCCGTCGAATGGTACGGTCATTATCAATTCTGACGGTACATATACTTACACACCAAATGCTGACTTCAATGGTACGGACAGCTTTGAATACGAAGCCTGTGATAATGGCTCACCTGTCATATGCGAAACAGCAACGGTAACTATTACCGTTACTCCGGTCAATGATGCGCCAACAGTATTGAGTGATAATGTGAGTGTTGCAGAAGATGTTACTTTGAATGGAGACATATCGCTAAATGATAGCGATCCGGAAGGCGCATTGACTTATAATACAACACCGCTCACACCGCCTGCAAATGGTACATTGACTCTCAATTCTGACGGTACATATACTTACACGCCAAATGCTGACTTCAATGGTACAGACAGCTTTGAATACGAAGCCTGTGACAATGGTTCACCTGCATTATGTGAAACAGCGATAGTAACGATTACAGTAAATCCGGTTAACGATGCACCGGTGCTTAATAATGACGCGATAGTCATTACGGAAGATGCGAGTTGGAGTGGAGATGTATCATCCAATGACAGTGATTTGGAAGGCACATTGGCATATAATACAAGTCCTACGACGCCTCCGTCAAATGGTACGGTTATCATCAATTCTGACGGTACGTATACTTACACGCCAAATGCTGACTTCAATGGTACAGACAGCTTTGTATATGAAGCCTGTGACAATGGTTCTCCTGTTATATGCGAAATGGCAACGGTATCTATTACCGTTTCGCCTGCTCCTGATGCACCTATTGCTGTTAATGATAATTTGACAACAAATGAAGAATCATCTGTTTCGTTCAATATCATTCAAAATGATATAGAACCGGACGGTGAATCACTCGTACTCAATACTAATTTTATTACGCCTCCGGCGAATGGCTCTGCATTTGCGATAGGCAGTGGATTTTTATCCTACACACCCGACCTGAATTTTAACGGTATAGATACGATAGAATATCAGGTTTGTGATAATGCGATTCCTCCATTATGCGATATAGCAATGGTAATTATCAACGTAAATCCGCAACCGGATCCGCCCGTCGCGGTAGATGATGTAGCAGGTGTACAAGAAAATACCACCTTCAACGGTGATGTACTTGCGAATGACTACGACCCTGACGGCGATGATATGGCTGTTACTTTACCGCCTTTGGCATCACCTTCTTTTGGTAATTTGGTGTTGAATGCAGACGGTACATATGCCTATACACCCAATCCGGGCTATTTTGGTTCAGATAGTTTTGAGTATGAAGTTTGTGAAGTTACTGCGGGCAATGTAAATAGTTATCAAGAAAGCATCAGTAGTGGTGCAAATGATATAGAAGAAAGAACTTCTAATGGTACAATCAGTACAAGTGATGCAGCATTGGATATGGTGATAAAAGGTAATACTACCTATACAACAGGCTTACGCTGGACTAATTTAACTATTCCGCCGGGAGCTACCATTACCAATGCATATATTACCTTGACGGCAAATGCTTCTACTTCTGATGCATCTACACTCAACATCGGAGCTATAGATATTGGAAACCTCACGGCTTTCTCTACGGCTAATTATAGCTTGACCAATTTGCCACGCACCACTAGTGTCGCTACATGGAGCAATGTACCTGCATGGACTGTCGGTGCTACTTATAATACGCCCGACTTATCTGCAGTTGTACAGGAAGTTGTGGATAGAAACGATTGGGGGGCGGGCAATGCGATTGCCTTTGTGATTGATGGTAGCGGAACGCGCAGAGCAACCTCATTTGAGGGAGGCGCACCACCCGAATTGTTTATAGAATACGAATTGTATCTATGCGATACGGCAGTAGTAACAATTACCGTCGATAATATCAATGATGCTCCAAATGCAGTAGACGACGTCGTGACTATACCGGAGGATGGTGCTGCAAACGGTGACTTACTTGCCAATGATTCAGATATTGAAAATAATGCAATTACGATAAATACTACGCCACTTGTATCTCCTGCTAATGGTAGCTTAGTCATCAATCCGGATGGTACATATACGTATACGCCAAATCCGAATTACTTTGGTACGGATAGTTTTGAATACGAAATATGCGATGATGGTACGCCATCAGAATGCGCTACGGCTGTGGTGTCTATTACGATTGATAGTGTAAATGATGCACCAACTGCAATGTCAGATACACTTTATATGTTTGCCAATAGTACATTGCAAGACAACATCATTCTCAATGATAGTGATATTGAAAATCACAACCTGACGGCAATGACGACTCCGATGGCAGTTCCGCTGAATGGTACACTCAGCATCCAGTCGAATGGTAATATCGACTATACCCCTAATCCAAACTACATCGGCACAGAAACATTTACCTATGAAGTTTGTGATGATGGTAATCCGATTGCATGTAGTACGGCAGAGGTAGTAATCATCATAGAGCCGGATTGTATAGACATACAAATTGCCGTTTGGATGGAAGGACCATTCGACCCGACCATGTCGGAGATGAGCAATGCGCTCAATCTAACCAGAGGTTTGCTACCGGGACAGACACCTGTCAGTGGGCTGGCAACACCTACACCCGCAGGTCAGCCATACAATCGCGCACCGTGGAACTATACAGGTACAGAAGGTGCGGGTTGGACGGATGCGGACTATACCGCCGATGTAGTAGATTGGTTATTAGTTTCTTTCCGCACGGATATTGCAGTCAATACGCAAGTTGCCAAAACTGCTGCCCTGCTGCACAAAGATGGTACAATCAGCTTCCCGGACAGATGTGTATTGGATGGCGGAATGGGCTTAGATTCGGTCTATGTTGTCGTGGAGCATCGCAACCATATGGGGGTCATGTCGCCACAACTTGTACCCGTAGTGAATGCCACATTGACGTATGATTTCCGTATAGGGGATAGTTATCGTGATATTACCAGTTTTGGACAAAAACAACTCCCGACAGGTGAGTGGTGCATGTACACAGGCGATGGCAATCAGACTGCCGATGCAGTGAGTTACGACATCAATGGACAAGACAAATCCATCTGGGTAGATGATAATGGTATCTTTGATAATTACCTCGATACCGACTTCAACCTTAATGGCGATGTCAACGGAGCCGATAAATCACTTTGGTTTGAAAATAACGGTATATCATCGCGTGTACCGAAATAAGAAAATTATCTTACGCATAAACGAAGCCGATAAATTCAATTGAATTTATCGGCTTTTTAATTTGGAATATTAAAACATTCTATTTTCACATCATCTCTAAAATCATGTCGACAATAAAAAATTATCCCATAATTATTTTTTAACATGCAACTATTTTATCGCATTACACATCTTCAAGTTATAATATAAGATAAAAGTTTCTCCGATTTTCCTTTCTTATAATTTTACCATCCATAATTCAAACAGAATAAGTAGCTGAAAAACTTATTCTGAAATTCATTTTAATATCCACCACAATTCAGCCGGGTAAGTATCTGAAAGCTTACTTCGGATTCTATTTTATCCACCACAGTTTAACTATTACGCTACAGTACTTTACCTATAAAGTATTGCGAGTGAGTTTCTAGTAAATGTATTTTTAACTGATGTTAGGCAGTAACACGTCCGCAGTTTGTCAGTCCGCAGTCCACTGTTGAACGCGAGCGTGTTTCACGTTGGGCTGCGGACTGACAAGCTGCGGACTATTTTCCTGAAAAATCCGTTGTAAAATTCAAATTAGGTGTTTTGCGTAGCGTCAGTTTTTAATAAAAATATAACTATTTCATAAATTAAAAATCAAAAACAATGACGAACTTTTCCTACACATTCAAACTATTGAAAGTGCTGACATTTTTATTGGTCATACCGATAATTGGGAATACTCAATCACTGCCGATAGGCGATGAAGAAAATTTCATCACGCAGATTTACGCGCCCGAAGGCGGCTCGTTTGTGCAAAATGGAGTGGACGTAGTCGGCGCGATTAAGATTAAACTGCCGGTGTTCTACTCCAACACGATGTTGAGGTTTAGAGTAGAGGTATTTAATTATTTAACAGACCAAAGTTTCACGGCTGTCATTGCCGGATACAATCACATCAATACCTCCTTATGGCATAATTGCTCTGCACAAATAATAACCACTTCTTCTAATAACGCCCATAAAGTGCGTTTCGGTGATGATGGTACGAATACCATCGTATGGATAGGCGAATCGGACAGTCAATGGAGATACCTGAAAGTTCGAATATCGGAAGTGCAAGCGACTCATATCAACAACGACGTAGATACTTGGGATAGCGGTTGGAGCATCAGCCTTGACACCTCCGATTTTTCAAGTAATGTCAACAGAACCGTCAGCAATACGCTCCCGATAGCTGCTCCACCTCCGCCACCTGCTGAAGTGCCGGTATTGCCTGCCGGAATTAGTGAAAATGCCATCGCACAGATTTACGCGCCCGAAGGCGGCTCGTTTGTGCAAAATGGAGTGGACGTAGTCGGCGCGATTAAGATTAAACTGCCTGTGTTATACACCAATACAATGTTGAGATTTCGGGTAGAGGTATTTAATTATTTGACAGACAAAAGCTTCACGGCTATGATTGCCGGATACAATCACGAAGCTACCTCCAAATGGCACAATTGCTCTGCACAAATATTAGCCACTTCACTTGATAATGCCCATAAAGTATATTTCGGAGATGACGGAACAAATGCCATCATATGGATAGGCGAACCGGACAGTCAATGGCGTTATCTAAAAGTTAGAATATCAGAGGTACAAGCCATGCACGGCAATATCAACGTAGACACTTGGGATAGCGGCTGGAATATTGGTCTTGACACCCTTGATTTTTCGGCTAATGTCAATAGGACGGTTACGAATACACTTCCGGTATCTTCAGGTTCATCTATTTGGCAAAATACCAACGACGATGTTTATTATACTAATCCTGACGGAAAAGTGGGTATTGGTACGGACAATCTGTCTGCCGAACTTACAGTGAATGGACACATTCACGCCAGAGAAGTACGTGTATTTACAACGGCAGGAGCAGATTTTGTATTTGATGAAGATTATGATTTGAAAGATATTGATGAACTCGAAAAATACGTCACCGAAAACAAACACCTACCGGATATTCCGTCCGAAAAAGAAATGATTGAGGAAGGCTTACACCTCGGAGAAATGGATATTAAACTCCTTCAAAAGGTAGAAGAACTGACTTTATATATCATTGATATGAATAAAAAATTGGAGGCACTTAGTGCCGAAAATGAAAAGCTGAAAAAGTTAATAGTTAATGATTAATTGATTACCAGTTTTTAAATTTTTAATTGTGGATTTTTTAGTAGGAAAATGAATTGTCGCCAGACGAATTCGGTCGTAAGCAGCACATATTTAACGGATTAAACCACTTTTTTTAATAAAATCCTTCGTCTGCCGACTATATCACTACCAAATTTGAAAGTTCACATTTTATTCATAGTGAGACTATACGTTGGAAAGTAAATGAGATTGGAAATATTCACTCACTCAAAATTCACTCATTCACTCATTCGTATCAGTCGATTAAATGATTATCAAGTATGGCTTCTTTATCGCCTAAAACGGGGGTTCTCGGAACGCGATTAGCGGCGCATTTACTGCGTAGAACCTGCTTCAATTATACCAAAAAACGTGTGGATGATTTTGCCACAAAAACCGTCGCACAGGCGGTCAGTGAATTGATGGCATCGCCACCACCCTTACAATTTGACGAACCCATCGACCCCAAAACCGGACAGCCCTGGGTCAATACACCCGAACCAAGTGGTGTGGATGTATCATCGGCTTTCGAGAAAAAGTATTTTCATATGGGATACTGGTTCAATGAATTGATACAGGACACGACCATTCATATGAAAATGGCGTTTTTTCTGCACACCAATTTCTCTACCAGTTGGCTCATAGCGGGTACAAGCGAAAATCATTATGACCATCATATACTACTGCGCCTATTTGCCACAGGGAATTTCAAAACTTTGACCAAAAAAATAACGCTCGACAACTCGATGCTTTTATATCTCAATAATAATGTCAATACCGTAACAGCACCCAATGAAAATTACGCACGGGAATTGTTGGAGTTATTTACGATTGGTAAAGGTCCGCAGATTGCTCCTGAGAATTACACCAATTATACCGAAGATGATGTGAAAGCAGCGGCAAGAGTGCTGACGGGTTATGTGTATAGAGCACGCGAGACTGCATATATAGACTCGGAAACCGGACTCTATGCCGGAAGCCCTGTCTATGCACGCCATGATAAAACGGACAAAACTTTTAGTGATGCCTTCGATAATACTGTTATCACAGGGGCAAGCTCTGTAAGCGACATGGATAGAGAACTGGATGATTTTCTGGATATGATTTTTGACCAAGCAGAAACCGCGCGTTATATCTGCCGAAAATTATACAAGTATTTCGTACATGCCAAGATTAATGATGAAATCGAAAATGACATCATCGAACCATTGGCGGCGACATTTAGAAACAACGATTACGAACTCGCGCCCGTTCTCGAGCAACTATTCAAAAGCAAGCATTTTTATAATGAAGATGATTACGGAATGTCCAATAAAATCATTGGCGGAATGATAAAATCGCCTTTGGAAATATTGGCACATACTATCAAATTTTTCGATGTTCAATTGCCCGACCAACAAGCACTCGCTCCTACATTTTATTACACCTTTTCATTGTATTTCTTACGGTTAACATTTTTTGATGCGACGGGTTTCATGCTCAACGCACCCGACACAGTGGAAAGCTACCCCGGCTATCACGAAGCTGCTGAGTCAGATAATAACTGGTTTATATCTTCTACGATTATTCCCCGGTACAAGGTCGGGCAGATGTTTGTGACCAATAGGCGGGTACTCACAGGCGGTGCTGTCGGTGCTCAAATGGATACGGTAGCCTATATCGAAGACCCATTGAATGTCTCTGCACCGGACGAAGATGTAGTCGTAGTGGATGAGATGATTCAATATCTTTTCCCGGAACCGCCTTCACAAGAGCGTTTTGATTACTTCCTCAACGATATTTTCCGTGAAGGATTAGCAGAGCCGAATTGGATGTTTGAATGGCAGCGTTACGAAGCATATCAAGACGACTCTAGTGTCAGGATTCCACTCAATGCATTGGTTATTGCCCTATTGGGTACGCCGGAATTTCAATTAATGTAAAAAAATAGTTGATAGTTCATGGTTCATCGTTCATAGGCAGTCGTGAATTCTGCTATGAACTATGAACTGTCAACTATGAACTAAAAAGATATAACTATGAAACGTAGAGATTTTCTAAATACATCTGCAAAACTCGCGGTTGCGCCAATCATGCTCAATACGATACCTGTTGGCGTGTTCCAACCTACGGATTTATTGCAGGCAGTTGGTTGTGATACGGTCAGGGATAGGGTGTTGATGATTATTCAAATGAGGGGTGGCAACGATGGTATCAATACCGTTATCCCGATTAATCAATACGATACGTACAGTAATCTACGACCAAATATACGCATACCACAATCAGACTATATTCCCTTAGATAATACGCTTCCATTAGCAGACCGCGTAGGATTGCATCCTGCGATGTCGGAGATTAAAAGCCTTTACGATGAGGGCTATGTCAATCTCATTCAAGGTACAGGCTATGAAAACCACAATCGTTCTCATTTCAAATCGACGGACTTGTATCTGACAGGCGGTGATTCTACTCCTGACTTGTTCAATTTACAAGAAGGCTGGATGGGGAAATATTTGCATTACGAATACGAACAAATAATTGCTTGTCCGCAGGCGGTGATGCAAGACCCTGTGGGGCTACAATTTGGTAATAAAAAACCTTCATTGGGTTTTCATACTTTTGACCAACATGCTGCGGCAATCAACCTAAGCGGGCAAGACCCCGCAGGTTTTTTTAATCTGATTTCCGAAGTGGGACAACAAGCACCCATCAATATTCCCGATTCGGATTATGGCGATAAATTGGATTATATTTTGGGGGTAGAAAGCGATACAAATGTATACGCAAGAAGGATTTCTGATGTATTTAATGCAGGAAGCAATTCTTCTGTCACTTACCCGGATACTTACTTGGCAAATCAATTGAGAACGGTTGCCCGATTGATGAATGGCGGTTGTAAAACAAAGGTTTACTTGGTAGATATGACGGGATTTGACAACCACGTTAATCAAGTAGTTGCAGGCAACAGCACGACCGGAAAACATGCCAATTTACTTGCCGAATTGTCGGGTGGTGTAAAAGCATTTATGGATGATATCGAGGCAATGGGTTATGAAGATAGAGTGGCAATGGTGACATTCAGCGAGTTCGGAAGAACGGCTGACGAAAATGCCAATAACGGCACAGACCACGGTACACTCTCACCTATGTTTGTTTTTGGGAAACATATTAACGCGGGTGTTACGGGAACAAATAT
>JAHDEO010000134.1 GCA_020628725.1 Saprospiraceae bacterium | reverse complement strand
GGGCAAGGAAAAATACAGTGTACAAGACATGATTCGTGATGTAGATAAAGGCATCTATATCGCAGGCCGTGGCTCGTATTCAATTGACCAGCAGCGTTATAATTTCCAATTTGGCGGTACGGTATTTTACGAGATTAAAAACGGTAAAATTACCAACATGCTTAACGATGTAGCTTACCAATCCAATACGCAGGAATTTTGGAATTCATGTGCCAAAATCTGCGACGAAAGCGACTACCGAATGTTTGGTTCGTTCTTCGATGGAAAGGGGCAGCCCGGTCAAATCAGTGCTGTATCACACGGTAGCTCTACGACAAGATTCGATGGAGTGAATGTGATTAATACGGCGAGGAAAATTTAATTTTGAATTTTGAATTTTGAATGAATGAATATCAATGAGCGAATTTGAAGACATTATAGCATTGACGCATTTCATCATTGTAGTATTATTAACCATTCACTCATTCAAAATCCAACATTAAATCATTAGTAAATGTCTGTTTTAAATAAAAAAGAAGCTCGTGCGATTATGGAAAAGGTCGTGCAGCTATCAAAAGCCGACCACCTTGAAGTCTCGTTGGATGGAGGGGTCAACGGCAATATACGCTACGCCAGAAATACAGTGACAACAAGTGGAATTGAGGAAAATCTTTCGCTTGGTGTGACGGCTGCTTTCGGTAAAAAGACCGGAACGGCTACTATCAATGAGTTGGACGATGCTTCGCTCGAAAGGGTAGTGAGACGTGCGGAAGAACTTGCACAACTTTCTCCCGAAAATCCCGAATATATGGAGCCACTCGGTCCGCAAGAATACGATGAACAGCCCGAAGGGATGTTTGTACAAGCTACAGCGGATATTACACCCGAATATCGCGCTGAAATCGCTGCAAAAAGCATTGAAATGACTAAAGCAAAAGACCTCGTAGGAGCAGGTTTTTTGGAAGATGGGCAAAATTTCAATGCGATAATGAATTCTAAGGGTTTGTTTGCTTATGAGAAAAGTACGGGCGCGAATTTTACGCTTACAGTACGTACTCAGGACGCGACAGGCTCAGGTTGGGTGACGCGAGATTATAATGATATTAGCAAATTCGACATTGCAGAAGCTACGGAAATTGCTATGCAAAAAGCCGCAGGTTCGGCAGGCGCGAAGGCGATAGAGCCGGGTAAATATACGGTTATTTTGGAGCCTGCTGCGGCAGTTGGTTTGTTGCAACGTATGTTCTGGAATCTGGGCGCGCGTGGTGCTGATGAAGGACGTAGTTTTATGTCGAAAAAAGGCGGCGGCACGAAACTCGGTGAGCAAATCGTGGATGAGCGCGTGAATATCTATTCCGACCCATTTCATCCTGAAGTACCTGCTTCGACTTGGTCGGGCAATGGTCTACCATTAAAGAAAATGGATTGGATGCGTAATGGCGTAGTGCAAAATCTTCGTTACGGTCGCTATTGGGCGAAGGAGAAGGGGGTAGACCCCGTTCCGTTTCCGAGTAATGCGATTATGGAAGGCGGTACAGCTTCCATTGAAGATATGATTAAAAGCACGAAACGCGGCATTCTCGTGACACGTTTGTGGTATATCCGCAGCGTAGACCCGCAGACGCTACTCAATACAGGTTTGACGCGTGACGGTACGTTTTATATCGAAAATGGCAAGATTAAATATCCGGTCAAAAACTTCCGCTTCAATGAAAGCCCGATTATTATGCTAAATAATCTGGAAATGCTGGGTAAACCACAACGTATTGATGGCAACATGATTCCGCCGATGAAAGTACGTGACTTTACGTTTACGAGTCTTTCTGATGCGATTTAAATTATGATATTATTATTTAGAGTAAATTGTTAAAGTGTAAGTTACGTAAATGTAATTTACATATTTTTCAATAAATTAGAGGCATTAAAGCAGAATGATTTCTGCTTTAATGCCTTTTTTAATTTTAAGAAAATACAAATATGCAGCCGTTTAAAAGATTATTTCTTTGTTTATTCCTTATCATTTCTTGTAAAATTACGTTGTGGTCGCAGTGTCCGCAGGACAATATTTTTTTGGAAACACAAGCGCAAATAGATAGCTTTCCAATATTATATCCGAACTGTACCGAGATGGACAGCAGCTTGTATATAGGGACATATTATACCAGTCAAACTTCTTACATTTCTAATCTTTATCCACTCAGTCAAATTACTTCAATAGGAGGGGATTTGCGAATTACGACCAACTTGCTATTGCAAAATTTGACCGGTTTGGATAATTTGACTGCCGTTGGAAGAGATTTGCAAGTCTCTGCTAATGCCAATTTATTGAGCCTCAAAGGACTGCAAAATGTAACATCTGTTGGAGGTACCCTGAAAATTACGAGTAATGATAATTTGGTGGATTTGAACTATGTAAGTGGCGTCACTTCGGTGGGAGAAAATTTATGGATTGCCGGTAATGACCGTATAGTCAATTTAAATGGTTTGGAAAACCTGACTTCCATAAATGGTTATCTCGCTATCGGATATAATAATCAATTGAGTACTTTAAGAGGTTTGGAAAATATCACTTCGGTAGGAGGTTTTTGTAAAATATCGGGTAATGACAATTTGTTCGACTTAGTTGGCTTGGAGGGTTTAACTTCTGTTGAAGGGGATTTTGAAATTATAGCTAATGATTATCTCGAAAATGTAAACGGACTAGAAAGTCTAACTTCGATTGGTGCGTCTTTAAGATTACTGTTTAATCATAATTTGTCAGATTTAACTGGTTTTGAGAGTTTGACTTTGGTAGGGAATGGTGTAAAAATTGACGATAATGCTATCACGAATTTTGTTGGTTTAGAGGGTTTAACCTCCATTGGAGGTAGTTTGTGGGTGTCGGATAATCCTAACTTAATAAGCTTTGCCGGACTAAATAATGTAACGTCTGTTGGACTGGATTTATGGGCTCGAAAAAACCATAACTTACCTAATTTCAATGGTTTAGACAACTTGACTTCAATCGGTTCTTTGGCAGTAATTAGCAATGATAATTTGGTGGATTTGAGTGGATTGGATAATGTAATTTCAGTTGATAGAGAAATATTTATCATTCAAAATGAGCGTTTAAACAGTCTGACCAACATACAAAATATAACGGATGGTCCGTCATTAAAATTGACGCTGTACGACAATCCAATGCTTTCTGTTTGTGATATCGAGGTGGTTTGTGATTATTTAGAAAACGGTAATGACTCAAATATAACCGATAATACCACAGGCTGCAATAGCGCAGAGGAAATATTAGTCCTTTGCACGGTTTCTACGACTCAACCTGATAATTTATCTTCGATTACCATTTCCCCAAATCCAAATACGGGCATATTTAATCTGCAAACTACCATACAAGGTACGTATCAAATCTTTAATACATCAGGACAAATTATTCATGAAGGAGAAATAACAAGTAATAAATCTATTGATATTTCAAATAAAGCTCAAGGTGTGTATTTTATATCCATTATAGCGGAAGATGTATTTTTTGTCAAAAGATTGGTTATAGCGAAGTAGAGTAGGGGAGAGGCGAAGGAAATTGAAATGCCGTAATGATTGCTTAATTTCAAGTACTCAAAATTTAATTTTACTCATTCAGAATTTCCCGACTATTTAAATTTTAACAAATATATCGGACATGTAATTCGTTTGAGGAATTATGTTAAATAGAGTGGTTCTAACAAAATCCCTACCTCAAAAAAGGTAGGGATGAACTAAATAGCTTTTATTTTAGTAGCCAATAATCAAGGCAGCGGGAGGCTCTTGATGATATGCCCGGATAAATTTACGGGCTTTTTCTTCATTCACTGTACCATCGTCATTGATAACTCCAGAGTTATAGAGTGACTTAATGACTTTCTTGCGAGGCATGATAGTCCAAATTTCTCCGTCAAAATCTACGAAACGAAGATTATTGTAAATCTTCTGACCATACTTATGAATCTGCATGGTAAATATCGTACTTTCGTTTGAGACATGCTTGAATTCGCCGGGAAGATGAATCATGTAATCATTGTTGTTCCATGTGAGGTAAGCCTCATCATTAACATAGGCAATCTTGTTTTTGATTTTGACTTTTTGTGCAGTAATAGTGCCAGCCATAAGGACTACAGCCAATAACAATAGTAGTTTTTTCATTTTTACGTTTTTGTTTGTTATTAATTTGTTTTTACTCTGCAAATGTAACTAAAACTTTGATAATGAGTGGGTTCATTTACATGTTTATTTCTGGAAGTATTTTTCCTATAATTTATATTATGTTAAATAGAGCATTTCAAATAAAAACAGGGCAACTTAATCGCTACCCTGTTCATTCATTCTTTTGAATATTTCTTATTTATTTCCAAGAGCTTCTAAGCGCACTTTGTATTCGTTAGATTTTGTCAAATCATCTTTACGTGCGTAGATTTCTTTCAAAGCGAAGATGGTGTTGTAATCTTTATTGTTGATACCATCTGCTTTTTGGAAGAATGGCAATGCTTTGTCCATCAATGATGTTACCTCAGCTTTAAGCGCATCGTAACGAGCTGTTTCGCTTAATGGTAAGTCATTCATTTCTTTACGCATCGGTGTAGTTTTGTTGAAGTACAAAGCACCGAGGCTGTAAATAGCATCGAAGTAGCTACCGTCCATTTCGATAGATTTGTTGTAAAACTCTTCTGCTTTAGCAAAATTAGCATCTGCTGTTGCCATGTCTTTAGCTTCAAAAGCGTTGTTGAAAAGTTTCTCGTACATACTACCTGATACAAGGTAAAGTGTTTTGTTTTTCGGGTCCTGCTCAATCGCCATCATCAACTTGTCTTCCAATACCTCCAATTTACCCGCTTTCAAGTAGTGGTTGATTTCAGTAGTCAACAAGCCATTGTCCTGTGGAAATGCTTGGCGACCTTGTGAAAGAAAATCAAGTGCTTTAGCTTCATCATCACCTGCATAAGCTTTGTATAAGCCTTCAAAAATATTCGGCTTGTCGGTAGTCGCTCCTGCTTTAAGCAAACGTCCCATTGCCATTTTGACAATTGCGTTATCACCTGCATTCATCGCTGCAAGACCTGCGTTATAAAGTGCATTTTGTTGGTCTACATCGTCATCGCCGATGCCCATACCTTCACTGATTTCAACGGTTTTCATAAATGCTTTGGCAGCACCTGCAAAATCACCTGTACCAAACATATTGGCACCTTTTTGGCTGAATCCGGCAGATACATTTTTAAGTGCAGCTACAGCAGCGTCTAATTCAAATTTCTTTGCACCGCCTACTTTTGATACCATTTGATAAGCTTCATAAGCTTTGTCAACAGCATTTGGATATTTGCCGCTAAAAATACCTGTTTGGTCGCTCATCACTTCATTGAAAATCTGACCTTTCAACAACCATGCAGCAGCTTTGGCTTTGATGCCTTCATCTGCCATTGCCGTACCGATAGATGTGATAGCATCGGTCAATGAACCTGCATTTGCAGCACGGTCCTGTGTATATTTGCTAAATGCTGATTTGGCGGATCTGAATGCTGACATTGCTTCCTTCGCAGGCGCAACAGCGTCAAGTGCTGTATTTGAAGTAGTACCGCAACCTACACTGATAAGTAAGGCTGCAACCATAAATAGTGATAATAACTGTTTCATGTTTATAATTATAAATTGATTTGTAGTTTATAGTCTATAGTTTGAAACCATAGTCCATAGTTCGATTTATGTTAAGACGTGAAGATTCGGGAAAAGTATTTAAAGTGAGATAAGAAAACGATTTTTTATTTATTATTAATTTTCTTTTTCATTTTTATGTAAAAAGTAATAAGAGAAGTCTCTATTGGATTTTTGTGAGTATTTCTCCCCTACTCTATCTATTTATAAATTCCAAAATCCAAATAACAAATTCCAATGTTTACAACCTTGAACCAAAACGTCTTGCTGAATTTATTTCAGCATCTCCCAAGTTACAAGCACGATATTGAATGTGAGCTAAAGTTTCATATTTTACTCAAAAACAATTAATTATAAACTTTCGTGCCGCCTTCGTTTCCTAACGTTCGGGAGATTCTGAAATAAATTCAGAATGACAGTTGCTTTTTTGATTTAGGATTTACGAAGTCTTTATTCTTCTGAATCATCGCTTGGTGTAGCTTCGTTATTTTCTGCGCCTTCTTCCATTTCCGCATCAACATTTTCTTCCTCTTCATCCTCACTCTTCGTTATCAAGGCAATATCCGCGATTTGGTCATTTTTCTGCAAATTAATCAGGCGAACACCTTGTGTAGCGCGTCCGATGACACTGATTTTATCTGTTTCCAAACGAATCATAATACCCGACTTATTCGTAATCATCAAATCATCTTCTTCGCCCGGTGATTTGATGCCTACGAGATAACCTGTTTTATCCGTCACCTGCAAGGTCTTGATGCCCGTACCGCCGCGATTAGTTTCTCGGTATTCTGAGAGACGCGAACGTTTACCATAACCATTTTCTGATACTACCAAAATCAATGTTTCGTCTTGATTTTCCTGTGGATTGACAGATACCATACCGATAGCGCAATCATCGTCGCCGTCGAGTTTGACACCGCGAACACCGGCTGCTGTACGTCCCATGGAGCGTACTTTGCTTTCCGGGAAACGAATCGCTTTCCCCTTACGCTTACCAATGATAATATCGTTGGTTCCTGTCGTCAAAATAGCCTCTAATAATTGGTCATTTTCACGTATCGTTATGGCGTTGATACCATTGGTACGTGGGCGCGAGAACTGTTCCAATGGTGTCTTTTTCACAATGCCCTGCTTAGTACAGAACATGATATAATGGTTATTCAAAAATTCCTCATCCTTCAAATCTTCAACCTTCACATAGGCTTTCACCTTATCATCTTTCGGTATCTGAATCACATTTTGCAATACACGTCCTTTTGATGTTTTTGTCCCTTCGGGAATTTCGTACACACGCATCCAGAAGCAGCGTCCTTGTTCTGTAAAGAACATCAAATAATTGTGCGCCGTAGCGGAAAATACGTGTTCAACATAATCCTCATCACGGGTAGCCGAGCCTTTCGAACCGCGTCCTCCCCTACCCTGTGCGCGATACTCGCTGGCAGGTGTACGTTTGATATAACCTAAATGAGAAATCGTAATCACCACATCCTCATCCGCAATCATATCTTCGATGCTAATGTCACCTGCGGCAAATTCGATAGCAGTACGGCGTTCATCGCCAAAGCGGTCGCGGATTTCGGTGAGTTCTTCTTTGATGATGTCTTTACGCATCTGCTCATCACCGAGAATGGCTTCGAGTTCATTGATGCGCTTCATGACTTCCTCAAAATCAGCCCTTACCTTGTCGCGTTCCAAGCCTACGAGCTTTTGCAAACGCATATCCAAAATCGCTCTCGCTTGCGCCTCACTCATTGTGTCATTCGGCATAAAATCTTCGCCGAGTGCTTCGCTGATAGATTTGATTTTGACCGCACCATCAGCTTTTTCTTTGTCTGTGAGAAACTTGGCGTTCATCAACGCGAGTCGTGCTTCCTCGCCAGTCTTAGAACTGCGAATCAAGGCAATCACTTGGTCTAAATAATCCAATGCGACCAACAAACCTTCCAGAATGTGAGCGCGTTCCAATGCCTTCCGTAACTGATATTGAGTACGGCGAGTGATGACCTCTAATCGGAATTTGACAAACTCCGCAATCATCTGTTTGAGGTTCAATACCACCGGACGGTCATTGACCAATGCAATGTTTCCGATACGTAGTGATGTTTGTAATTGGGTGTATTTGTATAGCTTGGAGAGGACGACATTTGCCATTGCATCGCGCTTGACATCTACCGCCATATACATTCCGTTGCGGTCAGAAAAATCATCTGCCGCCGAAATACCTTCTATCTTTTTCTCATTGACGAGTTCGGATATTTTTTTGAGTAAAAGCGATTTATTCACCTGATATGGCAACTCCGTAATTGCAATACGTTCACCACCATTGGGACGTTCTTCTATGTGAACTTTCGCACGCAACACTACCCTACCGTTGCCTGTTTCGTAACCGCGCTTGATGCCTTCATAACCGTAAATAATACCGCCTGTCGGGAAATCGGGCGCGGTGATATGCTTCATCAATTCCTCAATCGCAATCTCGTAATTGTCGATGTATGCAATAGTACCGTTGATGACTTCTGTGAGGTTGTGTGGTAACATATCGGTGGACATCCCGACCGCGATACCTGATGCGCCATTGAGTAGTAGATTTGGCAATTTGGCAGGAAGTACCGTTGGTTCTTCGAGCGTATCATCAAAGTTGAGTTTGAAATCAACCGTCTCCTTATCTAAATCCGACAACAGCTCGTCCGTAATGCGCTGCATCCGCGCCTCTGTGTAACGCATCGCCGCAGGATTGTCACCATCCATTGAGCCGAAGTTACCTTGTCCATCTACGAGCGGATAACGAAGCGACCAGGGTTGCGCCATACGCACCATCGCATCATACACCGATGTATCGCCGTGTGGGTGGTATTTACCTAAGACCTCACCTACGATACGCGCTGATTTTTTGTGGGCTTTATTATACACCAAACCTAAGCCGGACATCCCGTAAAGTACACGTCTGTGTACAGGCTTCAAGCCGTCTCGTGCATCAGGTAATGCACGGGCCACGATGACGGACATTGAGTAATCAATGTACGCCGATTTCATCTCATCCGCTATGTTAATGTCAATGATTTTTTCTTCTGCCATGTATTTATTTCATTGTTTGATTGCTCAATTGTTTGATTGTTTTTTATTGTTAAAAAGGGAATTTTGCTGTGCAAAATTTCAATAACAATTATACAATTTCACAATCGCTCAATCTTTAATTTTTTCGACCTGCAAAGATAAGGAAAATCAAGGGGAAATTTGCATTTGAATCTGTGTTTTTCGAGCTTATTTTGGGTAGATTTTTTGTTAGGATTTCATATCTGAGAAAATTTTGGATGAGTAAAATAAAAATTGAAAATTCAATGTCTATTTCACATTATAAACAAAAAAATCCCGAACAACTTGCGCTGTTCGGGAAACCATAAACGGGTGTGTTTGATACTATTGTAGAAAAGCTGTGATAAGCAGCTTTATTCGTTAAAAGCAAAATGCATACCAATACTTGAAATTCCAAATTACTCTCGGCTAAGCCGAGACCAAACTCCAATATTATTGTCCGATAATTTGTCTTGTAGGCGTATTCGTCGGTTTCACGCCATCCAGAAATCCAATCAAAATTCGATTAAACTCTCCCGGATGTGTTTCCATTGGATTGTGTGCTGCGCCTTGTATTTCTTGTATCTTCGAATCATATAAGGCTTCGTCGAGTTTTTCGCCTTCGCTTAGTGGCACCCATGTGTCTTCTGTTCCCCAAATGATGAGGGCGGGCTGTTTGATGTCTTCCAATTTATAGCTACTCACCTCTTCGGAATAAAACATGGATTCTACGATGGCACTCGACGTACGCGGTTGACGAAGTGGCAGCATGTAAGCATTCACATTGACACTATCGGGTTCTTCTCCGTAAGCACCGCGAATGAGCTTGCGAATGCGTTTAGGCTTATACAGGTAATAACCACCCGCTATCTCCCCTACCCTACGCAGGGGCAAGAGCGTACGAAAAACCTTTCTACCAAATGGCGTTTTCTTAGCTTTTGTATCAGATGCGCCGCCATCTATAAAAATGGCACTTGCTGCGCGTTCGGGCTGTAGGGCACTCATTGCGCCTACTACTTCGCCGCTCATCGAATGTCCTACGAGATGCCATTTGGTATAGGGTTTCATACCGTATTGCAGCCCTACTTTATCCGCCAGTGTCCATAGCAATGCGCTACGTGCAGAGTTGGAGTGATTGATGCCTTTACTTTTATCGCTATATCCGAAAGCCGGCAGGTCTACTACAAGGACATTATATCCCGCATCATTCAATGCAAGGATGTTACTACGCCAAGAGTAGGTAGAACCTCCAAAACCATGTAACAACATCACATTGCCTAAATCGGCATCTGCCTGACTGGACCAATAACGATAATGCACTTTCACATCGTCGATACGGGTAAATTGGCTATTGGAATAAGGCTTTTCATTCAAGACATCATGCTTCAGTGGCATAACATGTGGTACGAGCCAAAGCAAGGCATAAATGACCAAGATAGTAATGAGTAGTCCTCTAAAAAATCTAAGTATAAACGGCATTTATTTATTTAATTCAAATTGCGATAAGTACCAAGACAGAATTAGGTTTAATTAAAATTTTGGAATTATTTTTTTTGCTAATGAGACGAAAAACGCAGACATAGCCTACGTTACGGCGAGTATTTTCAACGAAATTAGCGAGAAAAAGAAGCCGAAATTTATTAAAGATAATTCTGTTTTGGTACTTAAACGCAATTTAGTCCATAGTTGATGGTTGATAGTTCGTAGCAAATTCCTTGTTAGAAAGTATCTCGCTTTCAGAACTTTATAGTCTTGGAAAAGTACATTTGGTTGTAAAATTGGTGGCGTAAATATCGGTAAAAAAAGACCTTTATGCCAACTGCAAGGAAAAAGATGTTCTTATTTTGAAAAATGAATGATGTTTTAACTTATTCCGTACACGATACTTATGTTGTGAATATCTTAAAATGCGTATATATTTTTGACTCGTGATAAATAAAATCTATATTTGTATGCCTCGCATCTATATACACACTCAATTGATTTACAATATGAAAAAAGTTCATTTTAAATTAGTTTTACTCCTTTCTACCCTTTTAACACTTCCTTACTTCGCTATTTCGCAAGATGAGCCGACTTTTGAATTGAGTTATGAGGTACACAGAGTCTATCCGTCACTTTCGATTACAAGGACGCAATTGAATGATGCTTGCACCTTGCTTGACCTTAATCAATATTATAAACCATCGTGGGTGAAAGAATATATTTCGGTAGAAATTTTGACAAGTCATGAAGGGAAAATAACGAAAGCTGTGAGTGAAGATGATACGCTCAGTCAAATTCAAAAAGAGGTTATGGCTGTAGCAGATGCAGGTACAGATATTACGGTCAAGATCCGTTATATTCCTAATAATAATTTGAAATATAATGAGGAGAAAGAGATGGACTTTAAATTCACCGTCGAACCTGAAAATGAGGCAGCCTATTCAGGCGGACAACAACGATTAACGCAATACATCAAAGAAAATGCTACAAGCAAAATCTCGGATGATGTTTTCAATATCTATCAGTTGACTGCCGTTAAATTTACGATTGATGAGGAAGGGCAGGTTGTTGATGCTCATGTATTTGAATCATCAAAAGACGAACAAACAGACGAATTATTATTGGAAGCAGTTCGCAATATGCCAAACTGGAAACCTGCTACCTATGCTAATGGCATGAAGGTGAAACAGGAGTTTGTATTGACTGCGGGAGATCATAGAAGTTGTGTCATCAATCTTTTGAATGTCCGTCGATGAATTCAATCCCTCTTAGTTTGACTTTGCTATTTTTTTGAACGATAAAACTGTCCGAAAAGCCCCCGTCATTCGTCGGGACAAGCCCAACGGGGCAACATAATACAACAATGGGTGTAAGCCCATTGAGTAGATAAAGTACGAATAATCAGCCCCAAAGGGGTGTCATTTCGCGCTATTTCACCCCTTTGGGGCTAAGGTGCTCTTCGTTTTAGGGCTTGGGGCTGACACCCCAAGTTGTACTATGTTGCCCTGTTGGGCTTGTCCCGACGAATGACGGGGGCTGTGAGAATATTTTGAATGTTGGGTAACATCATTTAATTATTAACAAGGGTTTTTCTACCACTTATCAATAATTAAATGAGAACCTTTTCAAACACCACATTTTACTTGGGTTTCGGGCAAATCTTTATTTCAAAAAAATAATTCTAAACAGCCTCTTATGTTATCGTATTTTTTGGGCAATCCATTTGGAGTATTTGAGAATGGTTCTTTTTGCGGCTTCAATTTCGAGTATTTGCTGATGGGCTGATGCCCAGAACTCTCCGGTTTTATTACTATTTCGTTTTGATGAAGCATTGTGTAGCAACTCCAACATAAATTTGGCACTTTTTAACTCAGGAGGATTCTTTTTCCACTTTCGTTTAAAGCTTCTGATTTCCGACTTAAGCAAAGAAAACTCGGCTTGTTCGTAATACAATAACAGTCTCAGTGTATCTACTTCAGATGATAGTATTGTTTCGCTAACATGTTGTGTTTTTGATAATTTATCCAACCAAAAATAAGCTTGTTCTATATCTGCAATTAGTATAAATCCATAAGAAATTCGAGCACATAAAGAAGCCACTACATTGACTCGACTCGTCGATGTAGGGAATTTCTCGAATGTCTTTAAGGCATTTTTTCCTATCTTTTGGATGGCTGTATAGTTTTCATATTTTATACTAAATGTAACTTCATGTAGATGACCTATCATCTCATAAAAAGCCATTATAGCATCGGATAGCGTTGCAAAAATTTTCTTGTGTTTTTGAGGCAACTGCTTATACGCTTCATAATATTTCCTTCCTACTGCTTCGTCCTTAAATTTTGTGCTTGACAGTAACAAATTATTCCAAGTAGCAATATAATCTTCTATAAATGGTCCTATAAAATGTGGGTTGCTGTGGTATACTTCTATGACCTTAGTAATGTATTTGAAACGTTGCTCAGCATTTTTCACTCTATGATAATACCAAGAACGAGCATGATTGTATTCGAGTTTGTCTACTACTGAGAGTTTTTCATAATTGTATTGGAGTAGTTTTTCATTAGCATCTTTAAATTCTTGAGTATCACGCGGACAATTGACTATCAAGGAAATGATGTATTTGAGGTCATCTCTTATTTTAGTTTTTTCTCTGAGTGCAATCTGCTTCAAGTATAGTTCTCGTCGATATTCTCTTGATTGGGTGTTGATGTTTAGAACGTTTGCCATTCGTTCTTTCATCTGATATATCTGATACATGTATTCGTATAACTCGTACTGCTCTGCAAGTTGTTCTATTTTGTCGAGTTCTTTTTGTGCCAAATCCATCAACTCCATCTTAACATAGGTGCGATATGCTTTGAAATGCGGCATCAACACCTCATGCCCGCTGTATGCCAAATGCACTATTCCGTCGTCAATACTTTCTATCAATTTATTTAAGAGGTAGGCGATGCTTATGTTTTTGTTTTTTAGCTCTTTTTTGATGAAAAATTTTTCTATTGCATCAATATCAAAGGTTTCCATTCCATTGAGAAAATCAAATAATTTGACAAAATCTTGCTCTCCTCCCTTATAGGTTTGGTTGTATATTTTGAACCGCCGCTTATCATTGCGCGACATGCGGTGAATGAGGTAATATATGATTTCGATTTTCTTCCTTGGCTTTTCCATATCACACATTTTCTCAATACAAATAATTCTAAACAGCCTCTAAATAATGCAAAATACATCATTGAAGGAAAAAAAGTATTAGGTATTTATATTTTCTGCCGTAGCCAATGAGAAAAGTCTAAAATAAAATAATACTTCCCTCTCATTTTTAATGCCTTTTGGCAAGCATTTTCCCATATTTCAACCAATGGCTTTTGTTTTCTTTTTGCTTGAAGTTGCTTCATTAACTTGATGATTAACATAGCATTGAGGTTTTCGGGCGGCTCTAAATTCCATTTACGATTGAGGCTGCGAGTCAATGAGGTAAGCAAAGTAACTGTTTTTTCTTCATGGTATAAAATCAATTTGAGCAATTCTAAATCTGTATAAATACGAGCATTTTTTATATTTGGCTCGGCTTCCAATATATTTATCCAATGGTGAGCCCGTGCGTATTTTTTGATGAGTATGCTACCATAAGCGAGTCTCATCAACAAATCATTGGTGATGGTCACCCAAGTCGGCGTTAGCGGATGCTTATTAATCAATGTTTGCACCTTTTTATCTATGGCGGTTATCTCATTGTATTTTTCGGCAGCTATAACCAATTCTGTATGAAGCAGACATTCTCTGTAATAATGGGAAATCAGTAAAAAATCCGGTATTTTATCAAATGCTTCCTTGTGTTTTTTAGGTAGTAATTGATATTGGCTAAAGAAATCGCAGCCTTTTTCAATCCTGCCGATAAGCGCACTACTTCTAATCAGATTGTACCATGCCGACAAGTAGGCATCCCATTGAAATTCGATATGCATAGGATTATTCTCAAGTAGATGTACATTTTTTTCTATAGCAGTATTGGCTTTTTTGAGTTTCAATTGCTTTATGTTGAGGACAAAATCGCAGAGATTAAAATTTAGTTTCGTTGTAAAAGCGAGTTTGTTATATTGGTCTGTACATTCGTTGAGTGCTGTGCGAATTTCTTTTATAGATTCCTCCGAATTGCCTCGAAGAATCTTTAGCCAAATAACGTCTATCTTTTCATTGAGCATCCATTTTTCAGCTACCGTTTCTCTCTTTTTTACCAAAACACTAAATTCCTCTATTCCTTCCGGGTTTGAATTGGGAGCCATTATCACACGTAGCATCCCTTTGTATATGTCAAGTAATTCGCCTAATAAGTCGTGTTTGAGTGCTATTTCTTCGGCTTTTTGCAGCTCTTTGTATGCCCAATCATATAATTCAAATCTATGATAAACCATATGCTTTCGAATAGATAGCATCACGGATTCTTCGGAACCATACAGATTATCTCCGCTTAAAGCATCTATCGTTTCGAGCGTTTTATCCAATAAATATGAAATGACTATGTTTCTTCTTGTTATTTTTTCCTTCGTAAAAAAACTTTCAACGCGCTTGCTGTCATAGACGGTCATCTTATTGAGAAAATCGAATAATTTTATGAAGTCTTTTCCTTTTCCCTTATATATTTGATTGTATAGCTTGAAATGTCGTTTTTCTGTAGGTGACATGCGTTGAATTAAATGGTGGGCGGCTTCTATCTTCTTTTTTGGTCTTCTCAATTTTGTAACTTTCTGCATACAATAATGTCTTCGCCAAATTATGAATTATGAATTTTGAATAATTAATAAATCTAAATTTTGTTTTGTATTGACAATTAATAATTTGCAAATTAAAAAAATAAGTACGTGGGCACAATTATCATTCATATTTTTCATTCATAATTCAAAATTGGCGAACATATTTATATTTAACCACTTATGACAATTCTTTTTTTTGCAGTAGCCAATGTGAAAAATCTAAAGCATGATAATGTTTTCCTTTGATGTTGAAGGGCAAACGCATGAAATTTTAAATTTGTTTAAAAATACTATATTTATCAGTAT
>JAHDEO010000667.1 GCA_020628725.1 Saprospiraceae bacterium | reverse complement strand
TTGCCGCGTAAGCGGTGGAGTTCGAGCGAATCGCGGCGGATTTGGGGACTCGACCAGCCGCGTGAGGTGCGCGAACGGACGGGTAAATCCAAGTACACGAGTGCCTCCTCCAAGTCGTCGGTGTAGCCGTTGTAGATTCGGGGGAGGTCGGCGGCGGCAATGGGGTCGGGCTTGGGTTCTGCGTTGATTGGGGCGTGTAAATCAACGTAGGAGGCGAAGCAACGCTCGGCAATCTCGCGGAAAACGGGGGCTGCAACCTGACCACCATATATGCCGTTTTGCTTGGGGTGACGCACCACGACGATGCAGGAATATTTCGGATTTTCTGCCGGAAAATAGCCCGCAAATGATGCCTGATATTTGCGCTGATTGGCTGGTATGCCGCGCCTGTAATTCGTAATCGCCGTACCGGTCTTTCCCGCCATACGGAAATTGGTGAATTTTATTTTTCGTGCCGTACCTCGCTCTATCACACCGAATAACATATCCTGAACTTGCTCAACTGTCTGTCGGGATGCCATGCGGTTGACAAGGATTTCGGGGTCGAATTTCTGGAGGGCTTTGCCGTATTCTTGTACTTCTTCTACGATGTAAGGCTTCATAATTTGACCGTCATTGGCAACGCCATTATAGAAGGTCAACATTTGAAGGGGTGTTAATCGTAATTCGTAACCGACTGACATCCAAGCGGCTGAAATCGCGCTCCAATTGTCTTGCCCTACGTTTTTGATGTAAGGTTCGCCTTCGCCCTCGATTTCAATGCCTGTTTTTTGTGTTAAATTAAATTTTTTCAAATGATTAATAAATTGATTTTCGCGGTCGTTGCGGCGGTAATTTTCATAAACCATATTCGCCATACCAACGTTTGAGGATAACTCAAAAGCGCGTTGGACGGTGGCGGTGCGTAGTCCGTGATTGGTGGCATCTTCGAGCGTTTCGCCTGCAAATTCCATGCGTCCGTAATTGAGCAAAATGGAATCTTCGGGACTCACGTATCCGTCTTCGAGGAGTGCCATGATGCTCGCCACTTTCATCGTAGAGCCGGGTTCGGTGCTTTCACCAACGGCAAAATTGTAGGTTTCCCAAAGGTTGCCGTCCTCCGCTACGCCGATGTTGGCAATGGCTTTTATTTTACCCGTTGCGACCTCCATGACGATAGCGCAACCGTGGTCGGCATTGTGATGTAAGATTGCTTTCTGCAAAGCATCTTCCGTAACATCTTGTATGTTGACACTCAATGTAGTGACAATATCTTTTCCGTTTTTCGGTTCGATTTCTGTGAGGTCATTTATCGGAATCCAAGTACCGCCTGCGATGCGTTGCATGAGGCGTCTGCCTTGCTCTCCGGCTAATGTTTCATCAAATGCGCCTTCCAAACCAACGGGTCGGATATTCTCGCGCACGTACCCAATCGTGCGGTGCGCCAACATGCGAAAAGGACGCTGCCTTTCGCTGCGTCGCTCGATAATCAAGCCCCCGCGATACCGCCCCAAATTGTAGAGGGGAAAGGTCTTGATGCGCTGCATTTCGGGGTAACTAACGCGCTTTTTGATGAGGAAATATCGCTCGCCTTCTTTGCGGGCGTTGTTGAGGCGGCGTTTGTAGCCACCCGCCGTAAATTCGCTGCCTTCTATGGTCGCCAAGCAATGCGCGAGGGTATCAACGTGCTTGTTGAACAGGTCGTCGCTCATGGCTTCGGATTTGCAATCCATATAGATGTCAAATGTCGGTAGCGAGGTCGCCAAAAGGCTGCCGTCGTCGGCGTAAATGTTGCCTCTGTCGGCACTGACCGGACGGTACGCCACGTACAAGCTGTCCGCCTGTCTGCGCCACTTATCGCCCTCGACTATTTGTATTCGCGCCGTCCTGACGAAGATGCCTACCGCAAACAAGATGAACAATAAAGCGACTAAATATATGCGCCATAATATTTCATTCTTGATGTCCATTTTAGTATTGAGTAGCGAGTGCCGAGTAACGAGTTGGTCTCGCGGTTGCCTATTTATCGACTTTTACTACTATTTTCTTTGGTTGTTCCTTCAATTCTTTCAAGCCCAATTCGCTTGCGCGACGGGCGACTTTTACTTGCTTGCTTTCGTACATGAGTTGGGATTTGAGGGACATGTATCGCCAGCGTTCTTCTTTGAGTTCTTTTTGTAGGGTCTGTATTTATCGCACTTTGCCTTCGGCATAGTGAACGTTAGCGATGTATATCGCCGCTAAAAATGCCAAAAAGACCAAAAACGGAAGGTTTTTGATTAACCATGCTGTGCTGATTTGTGTGTAATTTATTTTTGACATTTTTTTGTTTTAATGAATGAGTGAATGAATTTTGAATGAATGAATCATTCGTTTTTTCTTCTTTTATTTTTTTTGTCAAAATTTTAAATTCTAAAAAAGTATGTGTCATGCCGCACCACGATGCGGCA
>JAHDEO010000133.1 GCA_020628725.1 Saprospiraceae bacterium | reverse complement strand
CAAATTATTCAAACACTTGATTCGGATGATATTGAGGTCAATATTTTCTCATTAGACGGAAAACAAGTCTATCAAAATGAGATGCAAGTGAGCGATATACTTCACCTGAATATCGAAGCACTTTCTTCCGCTCAAATGTACTTATTGAATCTTCGTACAGATGATGGTAGAATGTTTAGAGGGAAGTTTGTGAAATTTTGATCATTAAAAAAGAGTAATTACACGAGAACAATAGCCCGGACATACTTTGTGTGTTCGGGCTATTTTATTTCTCAATGTTGCAACGTCACAGTTCTTTTTTTCGTCATTATTATATTGTATTTCTCCTGATTATATTTGATAAAAATTGTCAAGATATATCCTATCAAACACGCTCGCGTTATTTATAATTCTTCAAACTAATATTGGTGTTTCACTTTAACTTGAGTTTGAACTTACTCTCGAACTTAGTACAGTTCCCTTTCCCATTTTACATATTGTTTTTTTTAAAATTAAATTATTTCGCTAAAAAAGCGCGTTTCAAAACATTGATAATTAAATATTTATGAACTATTTTACAAAACTTTACGCGCTCCGATTCTTTTGTATGTCCCTATTGGGATGTTTGTTTTACTATCCACTACATGCTCAGTCAGATATTAGTCCGTTTATCCATGTGGACCAATTTGGCTACTATCCCACAAATTCAAAAGTAGCCGTACTTTCCGACCCGCAAACAGGCTTCAACAGCAATCAAAGCTACACACCGTCGGGTACTATCGAATTGCGAAGAACGGACAACGACGCAGTTGTTTTTTCGCAAGCACCCGCCGTATGGAATGGCGGTGCTACGCACGATTATTCGGGCGACAGAGGTTGGTGGTTCGATTTTTCTTCCTACCAAACCGAAGGCAGCTATTATGTATTCGACCCTGTAAACGACCAACGCTCGGCGGATTTTGTGATTAGTTGTAATCCGTATAAAGATGTCTTGGTGGCTGCCACGCGGATGTTTTATTACAACCGTTGCAATTTTGAGAAAACCACGCCTTATGCAGACAGCAAATGGACGGATGGCATGAATTTCATGAACAATCGTCAGGACGGCAATGCGCGGTATGCCTATGACCAAAATAATGCCGCCACAGAACGCGACCTTTCCGGCGGATGGTTCGATGCAGGCGATTATAATAAATACATCACTTTCGCTTTTCACGCTGTAGACCAATTGCTCTGGGCGTATCGGCACAATCCTGAAATTTTTACGGACGATACCAACATCCCCGAATCAGGAAATGGCATTTCGGACATCATAGATGAGTTGAAATGGGAATTGGATTGGATGAAAAAAATGATGAACGCCGACGGGTCGGTCATTATCAAAATGGGCAACACCGTGTATGGTCCGAATGACCAATCGCCGCCAAGCATCAACGTTGAGCCGAGATATTACGGTCACACCTGTACGTCCGCCTCCATTTCGATGGCTGCCAATTTTGCCAATGCTGCCAAAGTCTTTTCGGACATCCCCGCATTTGCCACTTTTGCACAGGACTTGCAACAGCGAGCAATGACCTGCTTCAATTACGTTCTTCCGTATATCAATAATAATACATTGGAGACGAATTGCGACGACCAAACCGTTAAATCCGGTGATGCCGATTGGAATGAAGAACGACAACTTGAAGTGGCACTGATCGCTGCCATTCATTTATTTGACCTGACCGGCGACCCGCTTTACGGCAATTATATTATAAATAATGTCAATAGTGTAGAACCTATGAGTACGCTGTATTGGGGCGATAGCAAAGTGCCTTTGCATGAGGCACTTCTGTATTACACCACTCTTTCCAATGCCGACCCGACGACTGCGGCTGCCATTATCAATTCTTTCCACACTGCCTCTACCAATAATTGGAATGGTTACTACGGAATGAATGAAGCTGATTTGTATCGCGCCTTTATGCCCGAATGGTCTTATCATTGGGGGTCAAATCAGGCTGCGAATAATTTTGCGAACATCAATACATTAGTTATTGATTATCAAATAGAAAACACGCTGAATGCGACTATGAAAGACAAGGCTTTCGGGATGTTGCATTATATACATGGTGTCAATCCCTTTGGTATGGTTTATCTGACGAATATGTATGAGTATGGTGCCGAACGCTCCTCAAATGAAATATATCACTCATGGTTTGCCAATCAATCTATTTATGATAATGTCCTGACTTCTCTCTACGGACCCGCGCCCGGATATGTACCCGGTGGTCCTAATTTTCACTTTACCCTGACCAATCTTTCCCCGCCTTCAGGACAACCGCGCCAAAAGAGTTATCTCGAATTTAATGATAATAATAATTCATGGGAAATCACCGAACCTGCCATTTATTACCAAGCCGCCTACATCAGAAATCTCAGTCGATTGATGGCTATGGAGAATAGCAATTGTGTGAGTAATTGTGATAATGCGGGTGCAACTTGCGATGATGGCAATGCCTGTACTACAGGCGATGTTTACGATTCAAATTGTAATTGTGCGGGTACATTCCAAGACGCAGATAATGACAGCGTATGTGATGCCAATGATGTCTGTCCGAATTTCAATGACAGTTTAATCGGCACAAGTTGCGACGATGGCGACCCGAATACGGAAAATGACACTTGGGGAAATGACTGCACATGCACAGGCACGCCCGTAGTTGGCGGCTGTACCATTACCACCATTTCATCCGGCGGACAAGTGCAGTCATCTAATGGCTCACAAAACTGTCGCACCTTCGACTTGGGTGGAGAATATCAGGATATTTCATTCACACTTTCCAATGTCAATACTAAAATAAATGGCAAGCCAGCGACCCGTTACAGCGACTTGGTTACGGTGCAATACCTTAGCGGTGGAAACACACAAATTCACGCCACTTATACTTCCGATGCTACGGTTGATATTTCGGGTTCAATTACTGCAATTATTGTTTGTATAGAAGACAATGATGGACAACTTGGTGCATCAGTCAAGGCTGATGTTGGAACAGTTACTTCTTGCATTGATGATGGTACTCCACCTGATTGTACACCCGGAAGTGCCTGTAATGACAACGATATTTGCACAACAGGCGATGTCTATGATGCCAACTGCAACTGCGCCGGTACATTCCAAGATTCAGACAATGACGGTGTTTGCAATGCCAACGATGTCTGTCCAAATTTTGACGACAACTTAATTGGTACAACCTGCGACGACGGCGACCCAAATACCATAAACGATACATGGGGAAGCGACTGCAATTGTACAGGCACACCCGGAGGCGGTGGTGGCTGCAACACTTACAACAACGAAAGTTTTGAAACCGACTGGGGTATCTGGAACGATGGCGGCGGTGATGTCAGTAGTGATGCGGTCTACGCCAACACAGGCACATATAGTGTGCGTTTGCGCGACAATTCAGGTCAACAATCTTCGATTTATACCGATGTGTTGGATTTGAGTGCTTACAGTTCTTTGGATATTAGCTTCTCATTTTTCGCAAGTAGCATGGAAACGGGCGAGGATTTTATGTTGGAAATGTCAACAGACGGCGGTAGCTCTTACAGCGTGATAAAAAGCTGGGTCTCCGGTACAGATTTCACCAATGGCACACGTTATAATGAAACGGTAACAGTAAGTGGAATGAGTAGCTCGACAGTCTTCCGTATTCGTTGTGATGCTTCCGCGAATAATGACCGTGTATATATTGATGATGTGGTGATTGAAGATTGTAGCGGCGAAAATAAATTGGAAGACGAGATAGGAACGGTCAATATCTTCCCGAATCCGTCTCACAATCATATCAATGTAGATTTATCGCAAATCATTCAAACACTTGATTCGGATAATATTGAGGTCAATATTTTCTCATTAGACGGAAAACGAGTCTATCAGAATGAAATACAGATAGTCGATATACTTCACCTGAATATCGAAGCCTTATCATCTGCTCAAATGTATTTATTACATCTTCATACTGATGATGGCAGAATGTTCAGAGGGAAATTTGTGAAATTTTAACGAAATTACCCATTAATTGGGCAAAATCTCATATGACCTCGTTAGAGGTCGAATATTGGTAAAATTTTCAATAAAAACACGTCAAACGAGCCTTTAGGTTCGTAATATTGAGTACCTAAAGGCACTCAAAACGATTTTTTTCCTCAAAAAACCTACCGATATTTTGCACTTAGCAGTGCTGCCCAATAAATGGTCAATTCCGAATTTTAATAAGATATTTTGACTCAAGGAGGTGTAAATCGATTATTCAGTTTACACCTCCTATTCTATTCCTATTTTGCCATTTTTATGACAAAAAATAAACTTTCAAGACAAAACACCAACACCTTAAATATTCGTTATCAAGAGATTACACCCCCTTCTCCTAACCTATTCAAGACCGTTTTCGTTCTGTATAAAATTGCAACGTTCGATATTTTTTAGTTGTCTGTTTAGTCACATATCCATAATTTTAAAAATGAATTGAATAGCATAACTCATTTATTAGTGACCAACAAAATTCACGCTGAATATCATAACTTGACAATGTTATGTTTTAAAAATTTAAATGTAATAGGACACGGATTGAACAGATAAAACAGATTTTAACGGATTTTGTATCCGTTTTCATCCATTCAATCCGTTGAATCTGTGTCCTATCTGCACTACATATATTTTTTATTTAAAGTTAACATTGTCAAGATAACATTTATCAAATCATAAACGATTATCTATAATTGCAGGGATACATATTATGTATTTCCCTCTTTTTATAATACATTTGTATTTATAATATGAAAAAATTATTACAAAAAATTGCGTTTGTATACATCTTGTTAACCTCCCTTACTTTATCAGCACAATCTAATCAGGATGACTATACAGCATTAAGGGCTTTATATTTGAACGCCAATGGTGACGGTTGGTATGATAGAACGGGTTGGCTCGATGCGGCTACATTCATGGCAAATCCCACCATTCCCACAGGAACAGATATGAGTACATGGTATGGCATCGTATTGGATGACAACGGACGTGTAGGCGAAATCGACTTGGGCGAAAACCTACTTGCCGGAAACATCCCGCCGGAAATAGACCGCCTAACCGCTATTACAGGTTTGTATTTGTATGATAATCAACTCACAGGAAACATTCCCGTCGAAATCGGCAATATGACTACGCTGGCATATCTCGACCTGAGTTTCAATCAACTCATGGGAGACATCCCTACCGAAATCGGAAATCTCATTAATTTGGAAGAACTTGACCTATACACCAATCAGTTGACAAGTATTCCTGTCGAAATCGGCAACCTCACGAATTTGACAAAACTGGATTTGAACGACAATCAATTGAGTGGAAACATTCCAGCTACAATCGGCAATCTGACCAATTTGTCCCAACTTTACTTGTATTTTAATTTTTTGACAGGACCAATTCCTTCAACCATAGGCAACTTGACTAATCTCACGGAATTACTCCTAAATGACAACCAACTTACAGGGAATATTCCATCCAGTGTTGGAAATTTGGCTAATCTGAACGCTTTAGTTGTCAATGACAATCAACTTAGCGGCTGCTACGACCCTGCACTTGCCAATCTATGTGGACAAATTTTTACCAATACCAATGCAAATATCAGTACCGGAAATACATTTGATGCTAACTGGGAAGACTTTTGTAATACGCAAGCGGGAACGGGAATTGCCATTAATCTGAAAGCATATCTTCAGGGAGCTTATCAAGTTGCATCCGGCGAAATGACGACTACGCTCAATTCTGACAGAAGTTTATTACCCGGACAAACACCTTCCAGTCCACTCGCCACACCTACTCCTGCGGGACAACCTTACGGTATCGCTCCATGGAATTATACAGGTACAGAAGGTGCCGACTGGACAGGCGATGCCTATGCGACAGATGCCGTCGATTGGGTACTTGTTTCGCTGCGAACGGGTACGGCAAAAGCCAGTCAGGTTGCTATGACTGCCGGAGTCTTGAACAAGGATGGTAGTATTTATTTCCCTAACAGGTGCGTCCTGTCAGTCAATGAAAATTCGGTTTATATTGTCGTTGAGCATCGTAATCATATCGGTATCATGACGCCTGCCCCCGTGTCAATCACCAACAGCACACTTACTTATGATTTTACCCAAGCCAATACCTATGATGGCAATGGTACAGGTGCAGGACAGTTAGAAATTGCCCCCGGAATATGGGCAATGTACACAGGAGATGGAGACCAAATCTCTGATGTCGGTAGTTACGATATTAACGGACCTGACAAAACCGTTTGGTTTGAAACCAATGGTGTATTTGATAATTATCTGCCTGCTGATTATAATTTAGATGGTGATGTCAACGGACAAGACAAGTCATTATGGTTTGATAATAATGGGGTGTCTTCAAGGGTACCAAAGTAAAATATTGATACAACACATTCTGATTAATTACACTGTATACAAAATAGTTACGTAAAACGATTTTGCAAATCGTCATGCCACATGTGCAGTGCGATTTGCAAAATCGCTTTACATTTATTTCACTATCAACAGGGGAAACTTATCATTTATAAGCGTCATGCGTTCTACCACACTACCCAAGAAAAATCGCTCTACATCTGAATGTCCTTTTACACCCATGATGATGAGGTCCGCATTGAAGGTATTGGCATGGTGAAAAATTGTCTCAGCACACAAGGTTCGCGGTGCATTGAGCGCAGTAAATGTGGCAGATTTTTCCTCGCGCAATTCTACCTTTGCTTTCTCCACAAAATTATGATAAGCAAAACCCACGGCCTTTTTCATTTCTGTTTCAAACTCTTTTGAGCGTGGTTTGAATCCCGCATAAAGTGCTTCAGTTTCAGGCATTTCATAGACATTGAGGCAGTGAATATGTGGCAACTCAGGTAATTTATTTGCCAATTCGATAGCCGTTTCATAGGCATGTAAAGCGTTGTCCGAAAAATCCGTTGCTACTAAAATTCGCTGTGGAACTACAGGCGGCTTTTCAGGAACAAGGAAGGTATGGCTCTTGCCTCTGCGGATGAGTTCGTGTGTCAATCTGCCGAAATAATCCTTGTTCTTTTTTCTGCCTAAAACCAGTAAGTCATGTTCGCCTTCGCCTGCGTAATAGACCAGTTTATCCATTACCTTCCCTTCATTTACATGGACAAATGTATTTTCATGAAATTGATTATCAATATTTTGCAAGACTTTAAGCTCAATATCTTGCTCTATTATTTTACGGCGTTCTTCTGTACCTTCCAATTCCTCTGTATCGTGTGTATATAAGGCAGTAGCCAAGTCAAAAACGGGTGTAACGTGGACACATTCCACTTTCGTTTTTGGGTAAATGCCCAACAACATATTGACATATTGTAATACAAAATCGTCCGTAGAAGTCAGGTCTAATGATGCTGCTATATGATTGATTGTCATAATTTAATTTATTTTTGATTAAGTGATTTTTGATTTTTGATTGGTAAAAGGAAAGTCCTAAACTCCAATCAAAAATCTCAAAATCAAAAATCATTTAATCGCTGTAATTTGAATATCATCCCAATCTACATCGGGAAGTGGTTTGAGGTAAGGTTCAAATTCGCCGAACATACCTATCAATTGCACATAAGCGGGTTCGATATTATTGCAAAATTCTGCGACTTCCTCGCGGTCTGCTGCCAGTAATGTAGCGTTAAAATCATCTATACAACTCTCAATTGTATTCACCAAGAAATCATATTGTGTACGTTCTTTTTCGTTGAAAAATTCCGATAAATATCCTTCTACATTTGCGCGTTGTACATTGCCCCAAGTAGCGTTCAAATCCATTGCCATTTTTTCAAAATCATGCCATTCGAGCAGACAGAGTTCTACATCGTTAATAACTTGTTTAGCATTTTCATAGCTGCGTCCAAAGTCCCAAACTATATCTATAAAATGCTCATTTTCAACAGTTGACCGCCAATCTGATAATTTAAAAACTATCATATACGCTTGAGCAATAGCTGTTTCGTATTGCGCTCTGTCGATGAGATAATGTAGGTGCATCATCGAATTTTCGAGGTCGGAGAATACTTCTTCTGTACCTTTATCTTGGAACAGGCATTTGTATTCTTCATGGAGGAGTGTAAGGTAGGTGTTGAGACTTACGGCGGCTTCTTTTGCCTTTTCCGGCTGATTGATTTTCAGGTAATACCAAACCGGAATCACATTATAATCAATCTCAACGGACTGAATCGAAACTTCTTCGTATTCATTGCAGGTATTGGCGAGAAAAACTACTATAAGTATGCTAAGTGCTAATATCTTTTTCATGATAAAAAAAGTTTAAGTGGAAAATTAAGTTTAAGTCTAAAACTACCGTCAAGCGACAGCGTCCGTTTGTCGTCAACCGTTTGCCGTTAGAAAAACAGGTTCACGATAAGCGTGAATAAACAAATCGAAAGGCGTAAGAATACCGACCAATTCCTCATCATTATCCACCACAAGAATAGAGCGCAGGATATTTTCTTTGAAAATACCAGCCGCCGTACCGATTTTATCATCCGGCGAGAGCGTAACGACTTGCTTGGTCATAATATCTTTCGCCATAAGTGCTTTGAAGTTTTTTTCGTTGTGTGCGATACTATATTTTGTACCAAAAACAGTAAAACAGTCCAAAGCCTTAGCATAATCAATCTTACTGATGATGCCTTTTACATGATTTTCATCATCTACTACGGGTATGTGATGAATGTTGTGTGTTTCAAAAATCTCGTGAATATCACCAAGTAAAGTAATGGGGGAAACCGTAACTATGTCGCGGGTCATTATCGTAGAAATCGTTGCAATGGTATCGTTGTACATAATTTAAATTTTTGTGTTCACTAATTAATTATGTCTGCAAGATGCGGCAATTTACCGGACATTAAAATGAGCTATGTCATAACGAAATATGATTTAAGTCACCTCAAAAAAAACGCCCGACTATCCCACTGATAGTCAGGCGCATAGAAGCACTATGAAGCAAATGTCTTGGACAAATTCCAAATTCCAAAAAACAAATTCCAACAAAATATCGCGTAAAAAATACGGTCAATTTGGATTTTGGATTTTGGGATTTGGGATTTTGGTGCTTGGGATTTTTACTTTTCTGCCCGTATCACCAGAAGCGGTACATTGGTCAGTTTTGACATACGTTTGGTATGGCTTCGGTGAAAGAGGAAATCCATAAAACTATACTTGGGAACGTACATTACGATGAGGTCCACATCAGTTTGTTCGGCGTATTCGAGCAAGCCGACTTCGACATCCGTAGCAGCGTATTCGTGCATCATGGTGTTCATACCGACGGCATTTTCGTTGAGATAAATGCGGAGTTTTTCGGCATTATCGCGCATACGCGGTTTGCCTTCCTCGCGGACGTGTACGATGTCCACTATCGCCGTAATCGGGTCGAGCAATTGCAAGGCTTTCCAAACATAATACGGGTCTTCCTTCTTAAATTCGGACGCATATAAGATGCGTGAAATCTGAGAAAAATGCGCCGTTTCCGGCACTACGAGCATACTGCAAACAGCGTCTTTGACGACTTTTGCGGTAAGATTGCTGAGTTTTTCGAGCGCACTTTTGCGGTTGCCGCGTGTACCCATGATGAGCAGGTCGCATTTGCCCGATGCTTCGATTATAGAAAATAAAGGCGTCCCGATTCGCACATCGGAGTGAATGTCGGGTATCTTATCAAGTTGCTTGACCGATTCGATTTCGGTGAGTGCCTCCGTTGTAAATTCAACCATACGTTTACGGGCAAATTCTACTTGAGATTCAGCATTTCTCTTGACAGATATCGGCACATCTATCCCCGTATAATCCAGCGGAATGACATGCAATAAGTGAATCGAACCACCCGTCACATCCGATAATTGAATGGCATAACGAAAAGCATTGAGGGATTCAGGGGAAAAATCTATAGGAACGAGTATTTTACGCATAATTTATTGAGTTACGGGTTGCGAGTTTTCGAGTTACGAGTTTTTTACTGCGAGTTATGAGTATATTTTTCGCTTCGCGAAAACCAACCCGTAACCCGCAACTCGTAACCCGCTCAAACCATTGTTAAAGATTCCTCGCCTCGGCGGTTTTGCTCGGCAAGGGTGAGATAATCAGTGATGCCTGTTTGCAACCAAATATTACCGGATTTGCGGAATACCTGTACATTCAGGTCGAATTTTTCATTGAACATTTGTTCAAAATCATTCACCGTCATATTTTTATCAATTTTAATGTCTTCTGCATTGTCAACGAGTCGAATATCACCAATTTTTTGATTCGTATTAATCTGGTCTTTTACATTGGAGTAGCCGGATTCTTCATGCGGCAGTTTGTAAAATTCGAGTTTGAGGAAAGAAAATTTTCCCGAAAATTCATCCTGCACTTGCTTAATTGTTTTGCTATCTGAAATAATCATAATTGTCAAATTTTGCGGTGGACGGCGGACGGTAGAAGGTGGACGGGAAGACCGTCAACCGTCTGCCGTTTACCGCCAACCGTTGGTAAACTAATCTTTCAAAACCAACAGGGGAATATCGGTGTGAAAAGCGGTTTTAAAAGTCGTACTTGCCTTGAATATGCGGTCTAAAAAATTGCGGTAGTGATGAATCATACAAAGTACATCCGCATTGATTTTGTATGTAAAATCCATGATTGCTCTGCCAATATCGGGTTTGTGGATTTCGTGAAACTCATAATTACCTTCGCCAAAATGCTCATTGAGTAATAGTGTAAATGGCGTGGACGAAGCCTCTTTTTTACCGTCTTCTACATGGAGTACGATGAGTGTTGCACCAGTTTTTTCCATTAAAAATTTAAGTGGTTGGATAGCTTTAGCATCACTGAAAAAATTGCTATCGGCAGCCAATAATATTTTCTTAATCGGTTGGTATTCAGCTTCATCCGGAATGACCATAATTGGTGATTCTGTGTACTTAATCGCCCTGACGGTATTGCTGCCAAGAAAAATCTCCTTCATGCCGCTCGCGCCTTTTGTGCCCATAACGACCAAATCGGATGACATTTTTTTGGCTTCGCTGGCAATCACTTCATCGTTAAAACCTTTACGAACATTCGTAGTCGCATTGATGCCGCTAAGGACAGTTGCCCTTGCGCTTTCTTCCGCAATATCCTCCTGTGCTTGCCCGACGATATGACGCTCAATGGAGAGTATCATCCCCGTTTTACGCATCAATTCATAGGTATGTAACAAGTGAATTTTCGCTTCTAATGTCTTTGCCAAATTCGCTGCGTAAGTAAGCGCGTTTTGGGCAGTTGGAGAAAAATCTGTGGGTACGAGTATCTTCTTCATGCTAATTTATTTGTAATTAAAAAATGTCTTTTGTGGTGAATTAATTTAGGTCAAAGTTAGCCCTGTTTGCGCTCCGTTCAAATGACGAATATCATTCCCGTCCCTGATTTTAATCATTTCAATCGGTCTGTATTGCCCCTAATTTTGTGGATATAATAATGGTACTTAGGTTAAGTTGAGGTTTGGGAGTGAGTATATATTGATTCCTATCCAAATGTTTTGTTGCTTAATTATCAATTGCAATTACACTCATTCTCGGACTTCAACTTTTTAAAAATCAACATTATGAATACAATGACACCGCTTTCGAAAATTATGACCACCGACCTCATCACCGTCACTGCCGATACCAAACTCGCCAAAGTGAAGGAGATTTTTGATAACAAACGTATCCACCATATCCCCGTTATCAAATACCAAATGTTGATAGGAATTATCAGCAAAACAGATTTGCTACATTATATAAAAGGCGTAGTTGGGCAGCGACAAGATGACGTAGAACTCAACCGCGATTTGCTCGAAAATTACTATGCAAAAGACATCATGACGACAGGCATTGCGAAGCTTGGAAGTAAAGACCGCATCGCCACTGCCATAGAAGTATTTAAAGAAAATCTCTTCCACGCTATTCCGATTGTAGATAGCAACCTTTTGGTAGGGCTTGTCACTACTTACGACATCATCAATTTTGCAGCACAATGCAAATGCAAGGCGCAGGATAAAATGAAAAAGGCAGCTACGACTACCACTTAATTACTTTATAAAATATTGATTTACAGAAAAAAAAGAAACGCTATGAATACCAAAGCACAGATAACCGAAGCCATGAGTACAGGCATTATTACGGTAGGACCAGATACAGAATTGACGAAAGTAAAGGATTTATTTTTACGAAAAAATATACATCACATACCCGTCACCAATCACCGTAAATTATTGGGAATGATTAGCAAAACAGATTTGCTGTATCATATGCGCGGACCGATTGAATGTCGCAACAGAGGTGATATCGGTAATAAAGATTTGCTCGAAAAATACTGTGCGAAAGACATCATGACGGAGCGCGTCGGCAAACTCAAAAGCCGTGACAAAATCGGTGATGCAGTGGAGGTATTCAGAGAGAATTTTTTCCACGCTATTCCCATTGTGGATGAGGATAAATTGGTCGGTATGATTACACCGATTGACCTGATTAATTATTCTGTAAAATCATCAACAAGAACGCCACAAGTCGTCCATTAATCACATTCAAAATTTACTCATTCATAATTCAAAATTAAGCTGACTATGGAAGAAAAATTTATACCAAAAGGAGCAATTGCGTTTTTCATCGCCTTGATGCTCTTATGTGCCTTTATATGGTTTGGCATTTACTTTTATATGATTTCGATTTCGTGATAATGCGACAATGATACAATGCGTCAATGCGACAATGTTTTCCCCATTAACGCATTGTAGCATTATCGCATTGACGCATTACATTCACTCATTCAAAATTCATTCATTCCTCATGGATAAATACGAATTAAAAATACTCACTTGGACGGGTATTGCGCTGGTCATTTTTATGGTGGCAGTCTTACACGCCGTAGGAAAATACGCGACTGATTTGCCCGAATGTATTCCTTATGATGCAGCTTTTCAAGAACCCAAAATCAGCCAATTGGACGACTCCACCTATCAGGTTTTTATGCTCGCGCAAATGTGGAGTTTTGAACCCGACGAAATTTACCTGCCCGTAGGTGCAGAGGTAGATTTGTACCTCACCACAAAGGATGTCGTACACGGGCTACACATCGCCGACAAAGGCATCAACATGATGGCAGTTCCCGGCGGGGTCAACAAAACGACTATGAAATTTCGCAAACCCGGTGTGTATGAGATTGTGTGCCACGAATATTGTGGGTCGGGACATCAGCATATGCGCGGCGAAATTATTGTGAATTATCCGAAAAAGAACTGATTAACGGTGGGTTGAAACCCACCGCTTTTGCGAACCTGAAATGTATATTACAAAAGCGCAGGGTTTCAACCCTGCGTGTATATGTATGCGAAAGAAATAACTATGAAATTCAACATAGACAAAAGCTTTAAACGCCTCTTAATTACATTGTTAGCCGTACCGTTGACTTTGCTGACGTTAGGAATTTATCACGGTTTGATGCAGACTTTGTATCGTTCCGGGATGATTTCGCAACGCACTTTTGCGGCATTGGATTATTATCAGGGATTGACCTTGCATGGTGTGATAAATGCCATTGTATTGACATCGTTTTTTGCGGTGGCTTTTGGTCATGCCTGTATGGTGTACTACCTCAAGATGAAGGTCAGAAATAACGTCGCGTGGCTCTCTGCGGGGCTGATGATTGTGGGTACGTTGTTGGCTTCGTGGGCGATGCTCTCCGGCAATGCTTCTGTGTTGTACACCTTTTATCCGCCGCTAAAAGCACACCCTGCATTTTACATCGGTACGGCTTTATTGGTCGTGGGTACTTGGGTGGCGTATTGGGATTGGGTGTCGATGTACATCCGTTGGAAACGCAATAATAAAACCACCAAAACCCCTCTCCCTGTGCTGGGTACACTTGTAAATTTTACAATATGGATGGTCTGTACCTTACCCGCTGCTTATGAGTTATTGGTGATGCTATTACCCTGGTCAATGGGCATCACCGAGTCGGTCAATGTGCCTCTGGCGCGTACCTTATTTTGGTTTTTCGGACATGCCTTAGTCTATTTTTGGCTCCTGCCTGTCTATGTGATTTACTACTCGATGCTGCCCTCGCTGGCAGGTGGAAAACTCTACTCTGACAACGCAGGGCGGCTTGTTTTTTTCCTCTTTTTGATTTTCTCAATTCCCGTAGGTGTACACCACCAATTCGGCGAACCGAGCATCACACGCGGCATGAAACTCGTGCAATCTATCCTCACATTTGGTGTGGCGATACCGAGTTTTATAACGGCATTTACCATAGCTGCTTCGCTCGAATATGCTTCGTGGCGGCGTGGTTTCAGAGGAGGAAATTATTTTGGTTGGATGTTGCGGTTGCCGTATTTCGATAAGGAAAGATACCTGTTTGCTTATCTGATTACGGGCTTGATATTGTTCATTTTTGGGGGCTTGACGGGCTTGGTCAATGCGAGTTATTCGCTCAATAGTATGGTACACAACACCGCTTGGTTACCCGGTCACTTTCACATGACGGTGGCGGGTCCGGTCTTTTTGGGCATCATCGGCATGAGCCTATATATGTTGGAACGTGTTACGGGCAGACCTATACGTTTGAAGCGCATCGCTGTAGTTATTCCGCATTTGTGGATGTTTGGCGTACTGATTTTTTCGCTTGGATTGATGGCAGGTGGTTTACGCGGCGAACCCCGACGTACCAATATGGGCTTGAGCTATCTCAACCCCGAAAGTCCGCTTTTCCGCCCCGACTGGGTACTCACTACGGGCATGGCGGTGATGGGCGGTTTGATAATGTTTGCTGCCGCAGGATTGTTTTTCGTGGTATTAATTGACATCCTAACAGCGAAAAAAACGGAAGAAGAACACCTCGAATTTCCACCTTACGAAGTGCTGCACGACGAGCCGCGTGTAGGGATTCTGGATAGTTTCCGTCCGTGGTTGGTGGTCATGTTATTTGTAATTGCGATGGCTTACATTCCAGTTTTTAGGGATATTGACAACCTGACGGGACCGGGTGCAAAGCCTTATGATCCGGAGAATCCGAATCCATTGGAGTTGTTTGAGCAACGTGATGAGTGAAAAAGGTAGCGCGGTATTTCCAGTCCGCGTCTCGCGTATATTTTCCTAATCTAACGTGGAACGGGCTGGAAGCACCGTTCTACGGGACGCGGACTGGAAGTACCGCGCTACGATTAATTTAAACATAAACTTATTTCTCATGTCAAAAGAAATCATATTTATCATATCACTTTTCGTCGTAACGGCAGTTTCCTATTGGGCGATAGACCGCT
>JAHDEO010000132.1:5212-15334 GCA_020628725.1 Saprospiraceae bacterium | reverse complement strand
CTTGAGTTAATTAGACGAATGTAAAAAGGATTATTTATAAACACTTGTCGTCAGACGAATCCGGTTTTTAATAGCTCACAGATTAGACTATAAACCACAAATTTTCACAAATCCTTCGTCTGCCGACTATTCTACAGCTAATGTAAAAAGGATTATCGGTAATAGAGCATCATCCCTTTAGCAATTATGTTAAAGTTTTGATTATGAACAACCTTACAAGTTAATTTTCTCATTTTTCTGAATGAAAAGCATTTTAACCTCGTAATTTTCTATAAAAAATATACACGACTTATTGCTCTCATATAACAAAAAAAGTCTCATCTTGGCACGGTTTTTAGAAACCGAGATATAACTTATATAATTTGACTAAGCAAACACCTACCACACAGAGTCATCTCTGTCTTATCACTAATTTTTAACATTAAACCACTCATTAGATTTATGAAAAATTTTCTACTTGTACTACCTTTCATAATACTAATGACAACACCACTTGCCGCGCAATCTCTCAAGAAAGGAGACATTCAACTCATTCGCCCGAATGAAAAACGCAGCATCACACAAAACCAAAATTACGACATCGAACTCCGCATTGCCAAAGGAACGAAGCTCGACGACATCACCTTTACACACAACAAGCGTCGATTCAAATACAACTTCAACCCGCGCACCGGACAGATTAATGCCAATATACAATTGCAACATGGCAACAACCTGTTTACCCTAAAAGTCAAACGTAAAACCCACCAATTTCTCATCACTTGGAAACCTTCTAACGAACATTTCAAACCTTCGCAGCCACGACCAAATCTGGCAGAAAAACCCAAACCAACACAAGAACCCAAACCCACCACTCTCGACGAACTCCAACCCGAAGTCACTCGATTGACGACATCCAAACCATACTTTCCGATAGAAGGCGAATTGGAAGGCATCACCAGCCGTACGCAAATCTTGTTGGTCAACAACGGAAAAAAAACCAACGATTACATCTTCAAAAACGGTGCTATCAAAGCCGAAATTCCATTAAGAAAAGGTCTTAATGAAATCGTATTTGCCATAGAAAATGACGAAGGCGCGGACGTCATGCGTTGGGAAGTGACTTACATACCTCAAAGACCAAAACCTAACTCCGGCGAACTCGAAGAAGACACTGCTCCCGACGATTCCGAAACCGTCGAACCTGTCAATTACCACGAATATCAATTCCGCAAAAAAATAACGAATTATGCTCAGAAATTCAAAGGTACACGCTACCGTTACGGCGGCGAATCGCCAAGTGGTTTCGACTGTTCGGGCTTGATGCAATACGTTATGGATAAGCATGACATCAGGCTTCCGCGTGTATCACGTGATCAAGCGCGTGAGGGCAGAAAAGTACGTCAAAGCAAAGCTCAACCCGGCGATTTGGTCTTTTACAAACGAGGTGGAAGCGTCAGTCATGTTTCAATGGTCTTATACAGTTCAAAAAGTAAATTGGTTGTCATTCACAGTACCGAATCGCGTGGCGTCATTGTGGAGGATATTATGCAATCGGATTATTGGCGACCAAAATTATTATACATTCGTGATGTGATTTCTGATTAACTGGCTTAATATTTGATATTAATCAGGCATCACTCACCTGTCCAAATTTTCTTTGGAATTTTCATTCTATTAAGGTTTAAACTTGTTATTAATTTTAAAGAAAAGCGATTGTGCAATATGAATTATGGAATAATTTTGCGCAAAAAACGAAAATATCAACTCATTTATGTTCAAAACTTTACAGACTACAATACTTTTACTGTGTTTTGTTTTCACCCAAAACATACAGGCACAATACTGCGCTGCAAGCGGTAGCAACACGTCCGACGAATGGATACAAAGCGTTTCTATCGGTGGCTTCAACCACACTTCCGGCAATAATAACGGTTATGAAAACCTCACTAACCAAACCATCAACCTTAGCGCGGGAAATAATTATAATGTCGCCCTTACTCCCGGATATAGCGGTACACAATACGATGAATACTGGCGTATTTGGATAGACCTCAATGATGATGGCGATTTTTCGGATAGCGGCGAGCTGGTATATAGTTCCGGCGGTGGAAATGCAGGTACGACTATGGGTACGCTTGTAGTTCCGTCCGGTACAAGCACTGGCACGACTCGCCTACGCGTAGCCATGAAATGGGTCGGCGAAACCTCCGATGGAACCATTGATAATGATCCGCCAAACTCTTGTGGCACATTTGAATTTGGTGAAGTGGAAGACTATACTGTCAATATCGGCGGCGGAGGTAGTGGCGATAACTACTGCGCTGCAAGCGGCGAAAGTACCGTTGACGAATGGATTCAAAGTATCACCATCGGTGCTTTTTCCAATAATTCGGGCAATAATAATGGTTATCTCAATGCGACCAATCAGAGTATTCTGCTTAATGCGGGAAATTCGTACAACATTACCCTCACACCCGGATATGCCGGTACACAATACGATGAATCTTGGCGCATTTGGATTGATTTTAATAATGATAACGATTTCAACGATCCGGGAGAGTTGATTTACGCTCCAAGCGCAGGTCAGGCAGGCACGGTCAATAGCAATATTACCATTCAAAATGTTGCGGCTACAACAACTCGTATGCGCGTAGCCATGAAATGGGTCGGCGAAACTTCCGACGGTACAATTGATAACAATCCACCGAGTTCTTGCGGTACATTTGAATTTGGCGAAGTAGAAGATTACACGGTTACTATCGGTGATGGTGGCAGCGATGACAGCTATTGCACAGCAAATGGCAGCAATGTTTCCGACGAATGGGTGCAAGTAATTGCGATTGGTAATTTCACCAATACATCAGGCAATAATGGCGGTTATCTCAATGCCACCAATCAAACCATCAACATCAATAATACAAGCACCAATGTCACCCTTACACCGGGCTACACGAGTACGCAGTACGACGAATATTGGCGTATTTGGATTGATTTGAATAAAGATAATGATTTTACGGATGCAAATGAATTGGTGTATGATGCAGGAGCCGGAAATGCAGGGACAGTAACGGGAAGTTTGACCATTCCGGCGAATACCAATGTCACCGATACCCGCTTGCGTGTAGCCATGAAATGGGTCGGCGAGACTTCCGACGGAACCATCGACAACGCTCCACCGAATGCTTGTGGTACATTTGAATTTGGTGAAGTCGAGGATTATACGGTCAATGTAAATGTGGGTAGTGGTGGCAATGCACCCGTTGCGAATTTCACCTCAAATGTCACTACAGGAAACGCGCCTCTGACCGTCAATTTTATGGATAGTTCCACCAATAACCCTACAGGCTGGTCATGGAATTTTCCCGGTGGAAGTCCAAGCACTTCTACAGTTCAAAACCCAACTGTAGTTTATAATACACCCGGCACATACACCGTCACACTGACGGCGAGCAATGCCGCAGGCGGTGATGTAGAAACCAAGACAGGCTACATCACAGTGACAGAAAACGCACCGACTGCTCCGGTAGCAAATTTCACCTCAAATGTCACCACAGGAAACGCGCCATTGACCGTCAGTTTTACAGATAATTCTACGAATAATCCAACTGCATGGTCATGGAACTTCCCCGGCGGAAGCCCTGAAAGTGCCAACACCCAAAACCCAACTGTGGTGTACAACACACCCGGTACATACACCGTCATTTTGACGGCAAGCAATGCGGCAGGTAGTGATGTAGAAAGCAAAACCGGCTACATCACCGTTCTCTCTGGTGGTGGCACTAGTGCGCCCGTTGCCAATTTCAATTCAAATGTGACCTCCGGTAATGCGCCATTGACTGTCAATTTTACGGACAATTCTACGAACAACCCAAATACGTGGTCATGGAACTTCCCCGGCGGCACTCCAAATACTTCAAATCTCCAAAATCCTACCGTCGTGTATAATACACCCGGTACGTATTCAGTCATTTTGACGGCAACCAATTCAGCAGGTGGCGATGTCGAAAACAAAACGGCATACATCACCGTATTCGACAATACACCAACTGCGCCCGTTGCCAATTTCTCTGCGAATGTCACTTCGGGTACAGCACCTTTGACCGTAAATTTGACGGATTTATCTGCCAATAATCCGACCTCATGGTTTTGGAGCTTATCCGGTGGTACACCCTCTACGGCTAACACCCAAAACCCGACAGTCGTGTACAGTACGCCCGGTACATACACGATTAGCCTGACAGCGAGCAATGCAACAGGTAGCGACATCGAAACGAAAAATGCTTATATCACTGTTACGGCTCCCGGCAATTCCGCGCCTAAAGCCGATTTTACCTCAAATATTACTACGGGTGATGCGCCATTGACAGTAAATTTCTTCGATATTTCCTCCAATAACCCGACCTCGTGGGCATGGAGTTTCCCCGGCGGAAGCCCCGCTACGGCTACGGTTCAGAATCCGACGGTGATTTATAATGCGCCGGGTACGTATCAAGTCACACTGACTGCAAGTAACAATTTCGGCGCAGATACCGAAACTAAAACGGGTTACATCACCGTTGGCAATCAAGGCGGTGGTGTTGCGCCTGTGGCAGCATTTAGCGCGAGTATTTTTGAGGGCAATGCACCGCTTGTCGTCACCTTCTTCGACCAATCGGTCAACAATCCCTTGACGTGGAGTTGGGAAATGCCCGGTGCGATACCCGATGTATCCGGTCTCAAAAACCCAACGGTGACTTACAACAATCCGGGGACATTCCCTGTGACGCTTACTGTCACCAATGCATCAGGAAGCGATTCCGAAACCGAATCTATGTACATCACGGTACTCCCGCCCGTCAGTGTAGAAAATCCTGAAAACGGCGGTGCTATTATCGTAGCTCCCAATCCGACCGAAGGCTTTATTCGTGTGCATTTGGAAAATACTTTATCGGAAATTACGAGCGCAAATATGTATAATAATTTGGGGCAAATGGTAAAAACATTATCTTTACAGAACAACACCGACCAATGGGAATTTGACATCAGCGAACTCCCCGACGGTATGTACATCCTCCATTTGAATATTGCAGGCGAAAATTATGCATATCCTATTTTGAAAAAATAAACGTATTTTTATACTATAACATATCCCTCAAACCAAAACGTCATTCTGAATTTATTTCAGAATCTCCCGAACGATAGAAAATAAATGTTATACTAAATACCTAATTTTTTGATTTTGAGTAAAATACAACATTTGACCACATTCAACATCGTGCTTGTAGCCCGGGAGATGCTGAAATAAATTCAGCAAGGCAGTTTCTTTTTGGATTTTTTACTCATGTATAATGCTATAGTATTTTTAACGAAAAATCTAACGAAAGTGCAGGCTGGAAGCCTGTGCTACTTAATCAATCAATTTTAATATGAAAAAAGTAATCATCAGTGCCATACTCGGTTTAATTGGCGGTATCGGCGGCGCACTTATTTTCCACCCAATTAGCGGCTTAATGAGCATTTTATTTAACGACTTCACGCTTGGCGGTATCATCGTCGGAATCGCAGGCGGATATTGGGGTACACGCGGCGGTACACTCACCAACAAATTATTATTTAGCGTGGGCATCGGTTTGGCAGTATTTCTTGTACTTGGTTTACTTTCGGGAGCTTTCGTAAACGACTTGATTGCAGGAGCATTTATTGGTCTCTTGGTGGGTTTGGCATCACATTACCTCGGCGGACGAGTTGCGGAATTGGTTGAAAAAGCTGATGATGTGATTGACAATACGGTTGGTTAAGAAAGTTCAAGCACAAGTTCAAGATTGTTTTTTCGCGTAGCGAAAAAATATTCAAAAATCACTAAATCAAAAATGATTCATTCATTCAAAATTCACACATTCATTCATTAATAACATGGCAAGAAAAGGAATATTTGACCGTTTGGGCAACCTTGTAGATGAAGTACAAACGGCAAACAAGAAAAATAAAAAAGAAGCCACTGCGGATAAGTCATTATTCGACAGATTGAGGGGCGAAATGGATACTCTCAGAAAAAAAACGTCCGCAGATGAGGACGAAACCAAAACTACAGAGAAAATCAAACGTAGAATAGATAAGGTACGCAAAGAAAACCGCGACAATCCTGACGAAGAAACTGCGCCTAAGAGCGTTTTTGACCAAATCAAAGAAGGACTCAAAGGCAAAAAGAAAACCACTAAAAATGAACCCGTTACAAAAGATAAACGCGGAAAAAGAAATAGGGACGAAGAAGATTATGACGATGATTACGACTACGATAATGAAGAGGATTATGACAGAGAAAGAGGGCGTGGAAAAGGTAAAGATCGTGGACGTGGTAAAGGTAAGGGCAGAAGCAAATACAGAGAAAAAAGCATGGAGCGCATGGAAAAACTTCGTGAGCGATTCCAACGCGATAAAGAAAAATTGAGAGATAAATACGAGCGCGAAAAAGAAAAATTGCGCGAAAAGTATGAGCGTGAAAAAGAGAAGATCCGTTCGGGTAGAGATAGAGACGACGACTAATTTGGCATTATTTTAGACTATCATAATGCAAACACCCACTTATTTTCACATTTAATAATTTTAATTTTTTTTAATGAAAAAACTAATTTTGGCAGTACTCGTCTTGTGCATGGCTTTTGCTTCACAAGATGCAGTAGCACAAGACCAACCCACCAAAAAACCACGCATTACGCTGAAAGACGTAGATGACATCATACGAGGTAAAAATAAAAAACCTGAAACCACCGACAAAAGAGACCGTGACGAAGAAACTTCTGACAGAGGTAAAAGAGACAGAGATATAGAAACATCGACAAAACCGCGTCCTTCTAACGGTAAAAACCGCGACAAGAACAGAAGCGATAAAGAAGAAGATTACGAATACGATTACGACGACGAAGATTACGATGGCGATTATGACTCTGATGATTACGACAAAGAACGCGAAAAATGGCGTGCAGAGCGTGAGCGTGAAAGAGACAAGTGGCGTGCAGAGCGCGACCGTGAGCGCAGAAAATGGGAAGATGAGCGTGAACGCGAACAACAAAAATGGGAAGACGAGCGCGATAGAGAGGAACGCAAGCGTGAAGACGAACGCGACAGAGAAGAATGGAAACGCGAAAAAGAACGTGAAAAAGAGCAGTGGAAGCGCGAAAAAGAGCGTGATAAAGAAAGATGGAAGGAGGGAAGAGGCAAAGATGACGACGACTCGGATGATGATTCGGATGATGACAGCGACTACGGAGACGATGATTCTGACGATGACTCGGATGATGATTCAGATTACGGAGATGACGACTCGGATTATGACGATGATGACGATGACAACGACCGTGAGTACAGAGGCAGCGGCAAAGACCGAGACGAGTATCGCGGAAAAGGCAACAGCAAAGACCGAGATGAATATCGCGGAAAAGGCAACAGCAAAGACCGAGATGAATATCGCGGAAAAGGTAATAGCAAAGACCGAGACGAATATCGTGGAAAAGGCAATGGCAATGGCAAAAGCAAAAGCAAAGGCAACGATAATAGAAAAAAAGGTAACTAATCCATGTATATACTAACTCAAACGACTAACAAAGCACTCTCCGCACTGCGGTGGAGTGCTTTGTTTTTAGTACTTGCAGCGATATTCGTCGCTTGCGGCGGCGACTCCGCCACCCAAACCAAAAACAATACACACGACGGCACACATGTATTCCGCAACGCCAACTTCGGTATGAGTGCCAACCAAGTCAAGCGCGGCGAAAGTGATGCTGTAGAGCTTGTAGAAGATAGTGCCGAAAAACTCGTTTACACCGCCGATATGGGCGAAAATGATTTCTCAGACATCATTTATCACTTCAATGGCGCAGACGAACTCATCGAAATCGAATTCAACCTCTACTTCGACAACAGCGACGACGCCCAAGACATCCACGCCGGACTCATCCAACAATTTAGCAGCGATTACAAGTCGGTCAGCGACAATTCGTGGGTAGGTTCTGCAAGTGGTACGGATTTTCAGGTGTTCACCCGTCGCTCTGAAAGCACGACCAGACCGGGCGTCTATGTGATTTGGCAACCTTTATAACAGCAAAACAATAATGATATTACAATTACAAAGCACCCTCCGCTCTGCGGCAGAGTGCTTTGTAATATACTCTTTTCGGGTAAGAATTATATCTTGGTGGCAGTAAAAGTGCATAATTCAGGCGCACCACCATCAATACTATATGCGTAATTAGAAGTAAAAACATTACCATCAACCTCCCCAAGCGCATTAAAAATACGCACCTGCTGATTGCCAAAAGTAAATGTTTGGTCATCTATTTCAATAAATCTATCCGTCAATGTACCTGAAATAGCTACACCAAAATCTCCATAATTTGCAATTAATATCCTATCTGCGCCTCCTGAAGTAGACGTAATAGAAAGTGTATAATCGAAGACCGCTGATGCACATTCCTCATCAACATTATAAGAACCTTCAATTTGTTCTAAAATAGAATCTTTCCTGCAATTCGTAAATACCAAAATGCAAGAGGAAAGTAATAGTACCAGTAATGTTGTCTTTTCCATGCTTGTGAGACGATTTTATTTTAAGTAAATGTTGTAATTTAGTTATTTATGAATGATTAAATTTTAAATTCGTATAATTTTTTCAAGACTAAGCTTCAACACTCTCATATTGACCATCAAGGCACAAAATTGAAGCCAAACTTACAAATAATAAGCTCGTGCAAATGATAAGTAGCGGATTACACGGGTTGTGAGTTAATACATTTTCTTAAACCAGATTAAGCAGAAAAGCGTTATCTTTGTGTGTTGAATAAATTGTCGAAAAATACGAACAACAACACGACGACACAACAACACTACAACACATAGAATTATGGCTACATTTCTGCCCATGTTGGTAATTATATTTGCGGTATTCGGTTTGTCATTTATAATGATTAATCTTCGTCAGGTCGTATCCGGCAAAGAATTTCGCGGTACTTGCGCGACCAACAACCCAATGCTCAAAAATCAAATTGGAGACTGTTCCGTTTGCGGTAAAAAACCGGAAGAGGACTGTAAAATGCCCGAAGCGAAAGCGTAATATATTTGAACCACTAAGGGCACGAAGAACACGAAAACTCAATTAACGAAAAGAAAACAAAGTTCACTAAAAATCTTATTATCAATAATTTATAAAGTTTTTAGTGACCTTTGCATTAGTTCAGTTTTCGTGTTCTTCGTGCCCTTAGTGGTTCATTTTTTCGTAATACACTATGGAAAAATATCAGTCGAAATTAGAAGCCTTTGCCCGCTTGCTCAAAATCATGGACGAATTGCGCGAGCAATGCCCGTGGGATAGAAAGCAAACGATGGAAAGCCTCCGCAATCTCACCATTGAAGAGACTTACGAATTGGCAGATGCGATATTGGATGAAGACATGCAGGAAATCAAGGAAGAGATTGGTGACTTGATGTTGCACATGGTATTTTACAGCAAAATAGCGGATGAAAAACAGGCGTTTGATATTGGCGATGCGATACATGCGGTCTGTGATAAATTGGTCAAACGCCACCCGCACATCTACGGCGATGTCAAAGTCAACGGCGAAGAAGATGTCAAGAAAAACTGGGAACAAATCAAACTTGCCGAAGGTAAAAAATCCGTGCTGTCGGGCGTACCACGCTCACTCCCCGCGATGGTAAAAGCCTATCGAATGCAAGAAAAAACCGGGCAAGTTGGCTTTGAATGGGAAAATAGCGAGCAGGTCTGGGAAAAAGTAGAAGAAGAAATCGGTGAATTTCGCGCCAGCTTAAATGATACAAAAGAGAAGCAGGAAGATGAATTTGGCGACATCCTATTCGCACTCATCAACTACGCCCGCTTCAAAGGTATCGACCCCGAAACCGCCCTCGAACGCACCAATCGCAAATTCAAATCTCGCTTTGAATACATTGAAGCTCATGCCGATAAACCACTCAATGATATGACACTCAGTGAGATGGATGCCCTTTGGGATGCTGCAAAGGTGAAGGAGCAGTAGCAAAGCACAATACTTCCATGTCTGCGACTGATTTCATTTCTGCTAAAATATTATCCGTATGCTGCACCCACGATTCGCGCAGCGAAATTTTATTATGATGGGCTTTCGCCCAAAC
>JAHDEO010000132.1:0-5112 GCA_020628725.1 Saprospiraceae bacterium | reverse complement strand
ACTTTCATACATCCAAATGTGATAATATGCGACGTTTTTTGCGAGTAAATTGTCCAAGTCCGTGAGCAATTCAGATGCAAAATTTTCTAACTCATCAAAGCTTCCACGACGCAATAAAATATGAAACTCCAAATACCGTTTCAACAAATCACATCTATGCTGCAAGGTCTTTTTCCCTGCTCTAATCACATCAAATTCCGGCAACCAATATTCCGCCTCATCCACAAACCACAACTCGATGGATTTAACCGTATGATTTTTTAAAGTGGTCAAATCTGCGCCCAAATCGTACTGTAAAAGTTTTGGTAAGTTTCGACGGATTTTAAGATATTCGTGCGAGGCTTGGAGGGATTTAATAGTTTGATTTCTAAGGTAATACAAACGTTGCTCTGCACCCAAATAAAACAACTTAAATACGGTACTTCCTCCATTTAATCGACTTCGTAAATCCCGTAATTGTTGTTCCAAATCATCTATTTCCTCCAAAAATACTTTATCGGGATTGAGTTCTTTTTCGCGCATGTATCGTGCCATTTGGTTATTCAAATCAAAAACAGCAAGCTCATCTTGCAGGCGGGATAAATTCGTTTCTCGCTCCGTATTAATCGCTCGTAATTGTTCCAGTTCATTCTTTCGCATTTGAAGTACTATCAAGTTATACTCAAACGACCCCAACAAATACAAATAAAAATCGTATTCGCGCTCTTCCATGAATTTTCGGGCGCGTTTTACCTGCTTGGTGCATTGTGTAAAAAGGCGTTTTTTGAACAAGACCCGTATCTCACCAAGCATTTGTTCGGCTTTGAGTCGGTCATCTTTTTTAGCATGAAAATTCATCAAACTATTCAGCAACAAACCATATAAATAGTTGAGCGATACTGCCAAATGCTTCATAAAATTCTCCCCTTTAAACTTCCGTTCCAACTTCGCTTCATCGTAGCTTGGCATCTTATCCAACTCATTGAATAAGCGCAAATACACCGTCTCTCCCTTCCCTGATTCGTAAGAAAGATATCGCTTAAAATGAATCTTTTCAGCTTTGTCAAGGGATTGAATCAACTCATAACATGCAGGTACATTTGCCATAGTCTTTTAAATTATGTTCGGGTTACGAGTTGCGGGTTAACGGGTTACGAGTTAACCCGTAGGTCGCAACCAGCTTTAGTCTTTTAAATTTTAAATCACTTACAATGCTCATTATCAGTTATTTAAAATAATATCGGGCGTATTTACTTTTTTAAAAAACGAAAAATATTTGATTTTTTCAAAATATGGCTTATTTGTTTAAAAAAATATGAATTCAATTATTTGATTATCAGTAATTTAAATTGAAAAATAATTAATTATTCTCTTTATTTTCTTTTTTAAGTGGTCAACATGGCACTGCTCCCACCTGTAATTTTGCATATGTATTCGGATACAAACAAAATATTTTTCACAAACACATTTTTTAACCATTTAAAGCAATTTAAAATGAACGTATTTCAGAAAATTTTGAGCCTTGCATGTTGCCTCGTATGCAGCATCACGCTCACCTATGCACAACCCGCAACCACAATGAACTTCGTAGCGGCAAATACAGCTAAACCTGCCAATTTTGACCGCGTAAGCACCGAAAAGACAGGCTGGTACTGGCTTACAGGCGTCAGCGCACAAGCCATTAAAAACAAAATCAACGAAGGCTATCGCCTGCATGATATTGAAGTTGAAAGCACAAGCCCGTTGCGATTTACGGCAGCTTTTGTGAAAAATAAAGGCGCGTATAAAAGCGGTTTTTGGTGGTGGTACGGACAATCGTCTGACCAAGTTAAAAGCCACATTAGCAACAAAAAAGCACGTATCATCGACATGGAAATTTATTATGTCAATGGTCAGAAAAAGTACGCCGTCGTCATGGTGCCGAATACCGGAACCAACGCCAAAAGCTGGTGGTACTATTCTAAAATTTCGGCTGCTGCATTGAAGGATAAATTGACTGCAAATAAAGCACGGTTGATTGACCTTGATACTTATAAAAAGGATGGTAAAACCTATTTCAGTGCTGTAATGGTCAAAAAAACAGGCGTAGATAACAAGGCGTGGTGGTATTACTACGGCTTGACTGCCGACCAAGTGAAGCAGAAAGTTCGCCAAAACGGTGCGCGATTGACTGATATTGAATACGATGGTAGTCGATTTGCCGTGGTTATGGAAAAAAATCCGGCACGTTGGTATTACTATTACGGAGTGTCCATGAATCGACTGAATGAATTGAAAAGCGAAAAAAATGCCCGTATCGTAGACGTGCATCCGTATCGTGTAAATGGGAAGAAATGTTTCACCGCTATCTTGGTAGGAGCGAAGGGAACTTCCTCAAATTCAAGTGGTTCGGGCAGTAATCCGAGACCTACGACTCCTACGCCACCAACAAGTGCAAATGATTTGCCACCAATCTCACAACATATCAAACTCGGAGGAAATAACTCGACACGCATCGTCGTAGATTTCTCAAACATCATCAACGGTCAACCGGAAATCACAATTCCCATTTGGACATTACCCAATTTGCCAATGCACAATAATCAGGTGATTTTCCCGAATAATTTCTGTGGAATGCGCGTCATTCAGGCGGATAGATTTGTATGGTTCAATCAGCAAAATCAACCTGTACAGCAATTCCCATACAATTACATGCCTGAAAATCAAGACCTCAATGACTTAGAAAATGGTACGAATTATTTTCTCGGCGGCATTGAATTTACAGGACCGATGGGCGAATGTGCTGGCGACAACGAGCCGTGGTTTTTTCCGACACCATTCACACAAACAGGTAGTAATCCACAATCAAACATGAAACTAATCATTGAATTACGACAGTCCTCTCGCGTTGAGTTTTTGAATTATAATGTCAAACCACAACACGGACTTGATGCTCATGAGTTATTTGACGACGAGACGCTGGAGGCTATCGTAGAAATTGCAATGGTAGATGAATTTTTCTACGAGAGTTCGAGTGAATATTTAGAAGATTTGTGTGAAGTGCAGCCTGTCTTTTGTACGATTCCTGATTGATAATGTATTGATTTTTAATTCTCATGATGGTCGGGCGCGATATGTGCCCGACCTTGTTTTGTTAAATTCTTTTTTTATGTTTATTTAAATTTTTATATAAAAATCTGATTATCAATGTTTATGGTGGGCTTTAATAAATTCACTTGATAATTATTTTTCATTTTCACAAGCATTATATTATTTTATTATTTAATTTTATGAATGTAATTCTACTTTGGCACTCTAACCATTTGGATCATTCAAGAGGGTTTTAACCCCTTGTTGTTCACCTAGACAACGGGCTAAAGCCACGTTGGAAACACGTTATGATTTTAAAGTGCCAAAGTAGAAGTAAGTAGTGAGCCTATTTTTGTCTCACTACTTAAACCTCAAATACATTCACATCCTGTACCACATCCATTCATTTCTAAATTTAATTACGATGAGAAAACTGACATTTTTACTATTAACCTTATTACTTATTACAAGTCAGACTTTTTTAAAAGCACAGATTAATGACATCGAATTGCCAACAGTAATTGATGATACAGGATTTTCTACCGGTCCCGACAACAGCGCGGTTTTAGAATTAATCTCTGAGGATAAAGGTATGCTTGTTCCTCGCATGAGACAGGTACAGCGAGATGCCATTGTAAACCCTGCACAGAGTTTATTGATTTTTCAGACTGATGGCGATTCCGGTTTTTATTACCATGATGGCAGCAGTTGGATTCAGCTTGGTGGCGATATAAGAAACCGCATACAAGATGCCGACGCCGATACCCGCGTACACACAGAAGAATCAGCCGATGAAGACCGCATTCGTTTCGACATAGCAGGTATCGAAAGAATGAGGTTACAAAACGATGAACTCAGACTGAGCAGTAGTACCGAAATGTACTTTGATGCGGGTTTTAGCGGCAGTCCCGGCGACAAAATCTCATTGAATGGCAACACACTTGATGCTATAAATATGACCGGATTGGGCTACGAAATCTCTACCTACAACGACGGACAAGGCAATCTATTTGACTTAGACAATTTGTACTTCAAATCCGAAGGCGCACATCGTTGGTATACCAATGTATTGGCAGACGGTGGCTTGGGAGCTTCCTCAATGGTACTTAACCGATTCGGCAATTTGGGTATTGGCACGCATACACCCGAAAGACCACTTGATGTCGGAGGTGTCATACGCTCTTCATCGACTGTGCCCGAATTGGAATTATTTGATGATGCCGCCGCCGAAAATAGAATAGAGGCATCCTTGCGAGAATCAGGAAATATCATCTATCTGGAAACCTTTTGGGGTGATTTGAGGCTTCGTACAGGTAATACAGGCTCGCCTTCAACGAGAATGACCATTGATGGCGCCACAGGCAATGTAGGGATAGGAACTACCAATCCCAATGCGCGACTTACCATCACAGGCGGTACCGATGCTGAACCTAATGACCAAGACGGCTACGCGCAGTTTGGCTCTATCACTTCTACCAATGTAGTCATTGACGATAATGAAATTATGGCAAGAAATAACGGTGCTGTAAGCGATTTGTCTTTGCAATATGATGGTGGCAATCTCATTGTGTGCAGTCAAGGAGGCAGCGTTGGAATTGGCGTTAATGGCAGTGGCAGTATTCCGGCGGGCTATATGTTGGCTGTCGATGGAAATGTGATAGCAGAGGAGATACGTGTAGACCTCTCCGGTTCTTGGCCCGACTATGTTTTTCAGGATGATTATCAATTGCGTTCTATCGAAGAATTGGAGCAATCTATTCAAGAAAACGGTCATTTACCGGGCATTCCATCAGCAGATGAAGTCGAAAATGACGGACTACATCTCGGTGATATGCAAAAACGCATGATGGAAAAAATTGAAGAATTGAGCCTCTACATCATTCAATTGAATGAGGAAAACAAAGCGTTAAAAGCTGAAATGGAAAACATTAAAAATGCTATTAGAAATTAATGTTTGCGAACTACACAATCCCAAAACTAAAAAGCAAATCGTCGTTCTGAATTTATTTGAGTGTAAAACAAAGTGGTTGTAACTCCAAACCAGAACGTCTTGCTGAACTTGTT
>JAHDEO010000666.1 GCA_020628725.1 Saprospiraceae bacterium | reverse complement strand
AAGGCTAACTACAACGTAGTCAGCCTCTTAATAATTTACAGGGATACCCTACTTATTGATTCACATAATTTAGAGTTGGAATGTAGTAGCATAAATGAATTTCGTATGTATTCTTTCTTTCAGTCAGATGTTGTGTTTTATTCTAATGATGCACTAAATGGCAACTCAATTAAGTATAAATTTGACACCAACGATGACGAAGAAACTAATCCAAGAAATGGAGAAACTTGCTTGATTATTTGTATTACAAAAGAAGAGTTCAATAAAAGAACTCGGCAAATGAGAATTACGCTCCCATTTATAGGTCATCAAAGGAACCTATCACTAATTCGTCATGACGACATTGCTGATTTAAGTATTATCAAGTTTCTGGATAGTGCTTTTTAAAAACATTCAGAGGAACTTCCCGAAAAGTTTAAAGAGAGTTTAGAGCTATAGCATTTACAAACAAACGGACACCCTCAAATGAAGATGTCCGTTTTATCTGTACAGGCGATTTCAATCGTCATGTTTTTCATTCACTTGGCGACTAAAAGTCGCCAGTACGTTTAATCTATCGCTTCAATCTCTTCCTCTCTCTCACGCTTGGCAGCTTGACGCTTCTCATAATCTTCCGCGCTAAATACCACCAAATCATTATACTTTCTCATACCTGTACCGGCAGGAATTTTCTTACCGACAATCACATTCTCCTTCAATCCGAGCAAGTAATCACGACGCGCTCCGATAGATGCCGAACTCAATACTTTCGTCGTTTCTTGGAACGAAGCCGCTGAAATCCAGCTACTTGTACCCAATGACGCTCTTGTGATACCTTGTAGCAAAGTACTTGAAGTAGCCGCTACCGCATCACGATATTGTACGAGTTTTTTATCTGAACGACGCATGAGTGAGTTTTCTTCACGCAATTGACGTAGCGTAACGATTTGCCCCGGTTTCAAATTCGTGGAATCTCCCGGCTCGGTAACGACTTTCTTGTCGTAAATCCAGTCATTTTGCTCTAAGAAATCGAATTTATCCACCGCCTCTTTTTCAAGGAATGTCGTATCACCTGCATCTTCGATTTGTACGCGCTTCATCATCTGACGCACGATGACCTCGATGTGCTTGTCGTTGATATTTACACCCTGCATACGGTAGACTTCTTGTACACCATTCACAAGGTAAGACTGTACGGCGAAAGGTCCTTTAATATTCAGGATGTCGCGTGGTGCAGTTGCTCCGTCAGATAGTTGGAAACCGGCACGTACAAAGTCACCTTCTTGTACGAGGATGTGTTTCGACAATCCAATAAGGTACTTACGGCGTTGTCCGGTTTTCTCGTCGGTGACGATACATTCACGATTACCACGTTTGATTTTTCCGAAAGAAACAATACCATCAATCTCGGAAACTACTGCCGGATTGGATGGATTACGCGCCTCGAAAAGCTCTGTTACACGCGGCAGACCACCCGTAATATCTTGGATTTTACCGAGCGCACGCGGGATTTTTGCTATCGTTTTACCCTGAATTACAGAGTCATTTTCATTGACATTCAAATAAGAACCTACCGGTAAGTTGTACGATTTGAGGACTTCGCCACTCTTATCGGTAATCATTACCGTTGGTATTTTCTTCTTATCTTTTGTTTCAATAATAACTTTCTCACGATACCCCGTTTGCTCATCCACCTCTTCGCGGAATGTGACCCCTTCTTCGATAGATTCAAATTTGATGATACCACCAAACTCCGAAAGGATAACCGAATTATACGGATCCCATTCACAGATAATATCACCTTTCTTGATTTTATCCCCTTCTTTCACATTCAATGTCGCACCATATGGGATGTGTTTTGAACTCAACTCGCGTTTTGTTTTCGGCTCAAGAATTTTGACCTCCGCAGAACGCGCCAATACAACTTCTTGTTCACCGTCATCACCGCTATATGTCAGAGTACGCAAACTATCAAACTCAATGATACCGTCAAATTTGGCATCCATTTGTGATTCTGTCGTCGCAGAACTCGCGATACCACCAACGTGGAAAGTACGAAGTGTCAACTGTGTACCCGGCTCACCGATAGATTGTGCGGCAATGATACCAACCGCATCTCCCATTTCGGCAGTACGTCCGGTAGCGAGGTTTTTACCGTAACAAAGACGGCAAACACCGCGTCGCGTTTCACAAGTCAAGACTGAACGAATTTCGATGGATTCGATACCTGCATCGTCAATTCGTTTAGCTTCTTTTTCGCTGATAATTGTACCCGCCGGAACGATAAGTTCATCACTTACAGGGTCATATACATCGTGCAAGTTTGAGCGACCTTCAATACGCTCACTCAATGCTTGGATGACTTTTTCATTATCTTTCAATGGCTCAATCGTAATTCCGCGAAGCGTATTACAATCATGCTCACGAATAACAACATCCTGCGCCACATCTACCAAACGACGTGTCAAATAACCCGCATCGGCAGTTTTCAGGGCGGTATCGG
>JAHDEO010000665.1 GCA_020628725.1 Saprospiraceae bacterium | reverse complement strand
AGAGAATTATGACTATTACAAACCGCTTCCATTCATAGATTTGAGAGATATTTTTCCTTCAAATTGGAAAGATAAAAAACGTGAAATATACTCATACTATACAAAGCATTTTTGTTGTCGATTAGCAAGAAATGGAATAGAAATTTTCCCCGCAGCAATTGATTTTTTAGACCAAAAGGTTGATTACCTTGAAATTCTTAATATTGAGTTTATACAAAAAGCGGACTTGTATGAACTATTTCAAGCTATGGAAACTGGTACTGAGACTTTTCTAGAATTTGGAAAGCTAATTTACAAGACAAACTATCTTGGTGACTTGGATATAGTATGGTCATGTTTGACTAGAAGATGGCTTAAAGCAGGATTCGCATATTCTAAGAAAATTAATGTTGTAAATTACCCTGAAATTAAAAATTTCTACAATGACCCCAGAATTCCTTTTGTGACCATTTCTGTTTTTGGATTTGATGCTGGTCTGACAATTGAAGATATACAAAAAAAAGTAGATGAGTATAAATCTGAACGCGACAACTCTACCGATATTAAAGATATTCAAAATCGCTTATACAGCAATCCATATAAATTATGTTAACGTTTATTGCATTTTGATTATAAACATCCTTATGTTTTTCACTAATTATGCGCCTACCAAATCCAATTCCCCTCACTCAAATCGCCAAAATGATAAACGCCGAAATCATCGGCAACCCCGATACACTCGTAACGGGCATCAATGAAATCCACAAAGTCGTGGAGGGCGATTTGATGTTTGTCGATGTCGCAAAATATTTCAAAAAAGCCTTCCAATCGGCGGCTACATTTATCATTATCAATGAACGGGTAGAGCCGCCGAAAGGGAAACATTTGCTCTTGTGCGATAATCCCTTTGAAGCCTATAATTCGTTGACAAAACATTTCTCACCTACCATCCCTTTGAATGTTTCTATCAGTGATTCTGCCAATATTCACCCGACAGCAAGGCTCGAACCCGGTGTCGTGGTCGGGCATCAGGTCACGATTGGTGCGGGAACTTGGGTGCGGGCAAATACCGTCATTTACGACCATACGGTGATTGGTGCGGATGTATTGATTCACGCTAATTCCGTCATTGGCGCGGATGCGTTTTACTATAAAAAAACAAACGATAATTGGGAAAAATGGCACACTTGCGGACGGGTCGTGATTGAGGATAATGTCGAAATCGGGGCATGTTGTACGATTGATAAAGGCGTGTCGGGCGATACAATTATTGGTGCAGGTAGCAAGCTGGACAATCAAGTACATGTGGGACATGGTGTGGTGATTGGGCGCAACTGCCTCATCGCGGCACAAGTCGGTATTGCTGGTAAAACGATTCTCGAAGATGGCGTAAAACTCTGGGGACAAGTCGGCGTAGCTGCTCGCCTACACATAGGCGCGGATGCACAGGTGTACGCACAGTCGGGCGTATCGCGCAACCTCGCAGGCGGACAGGCGTATTTTGGTTCTCCGGCGATTCCGGCTACAGAGTGGTTTAGCGATTATCGGGCAGCGAAGCGACTGCCGAGGGAGGTGGAGAAGTTGAAAAAATCTTAGACACCTCATTCGTAGGGACAAGGCATGCCTTGTCTCTACGAATGAGGTATTGTTTTACTTTACCGAAACAGGGCGAACGAAAAGTCTTTTTTGTAATATGAGTTTTAAATTGAAGGATAAACGCGAGTCGTCGGACATTTTTGAAATGTCAGACGACAAGATTTTTTCATTATTTATTTAAAATCAATTTATTACATAGTTTAAATAAAACAATTTATAAATAATAATTTAAATTAAAACAGAAATATATCTCGTCTGACATTTCAAAAATGTCCGACGAGTAGGCTTCCTGAAAATCTAAAAATCAACATATTACACATTATCAAAAAGACTTTTCGTTCACCCTGTTTACCGAAACATAAACCGATACGGCAAACAATCAATATCAGGGTCGTTTTTGTATTTTTCGTAAATGCGTTCTCGTTCTATCGTGCAATCTTCTTCTGTGCCTTCATCTTCGGGGCGTCCGTTGAGACGAAAAAGGTCGATGGTAATTTGCGCCCGGTCTTGATTGTCGCTTGGTTTTGAGGGGTTTGGGATGATTTTGAAGGTCGAAAAATCGAAGGCGAAATATTCGTCAAAATCATAATCCGCTTCATCGGGTTTCAATAAGCGTTCATCAAAATCATCGTTGCGCTCTTGACAATAATGACAAGCGACAAAGAGATTTTCCCATAAATAAGCCAATAATTTGAAGATGTCTTTGGGTCGAAAATGGTCGATGGTATCTTTGATGTAACGTTTGCCCAACGGGAAGCTATCACAATACGAGCAGTGGTGTGCGGTCATTTTTTTGAGCAAATCCTTTAGTTCGCGTTTCTTTGTTTCGCCAAATCTCCACGCAAATTCTTTTCCGCTTGCCTGATAGTCTTTGCCCCATTGTTCCCAACTTTCCAAAAGCCAGTCGGGGGCATC
>JAHDEO010000664.1 GCA_020628725.1 Saprospiraceae bacterium | reverse complement strand
TCCCAAAAGTAGTCGCGATTCATCATGGCAGGGACAACTTGGCGGGTGTGAAAGTAATTGCCTTGCGCGTGTTTGGCGACATAGAAACCTCTGGATGTTAGGTAGTTGCTGAGTTCAGCGTTGTCGAAGTCCCAATATTTTTGTAAGGCATCTGTACCTGTGTAGGAATCCATTAGAATGTGATAAACGGAGGGTTTTTCGGCATTAGTTGAAGTGTAATTTTGACCTTCATAATTGATAAATTCCTCACGAATGGCGGGATACCATTGTTGAGTTTGATAATAATTCCATCCGATTTTTCCACATTCAAATAGCAATAGAACCAACACCAGTGTATTCAAATACTGATGCAGCACAGCAAATGTTTTTTTTGATTTAAATAAATAAAGTGCCCACCCGCCAATCAACACCATTACCAGTAAGAAAAAATAACTATGCGAACGCAAAAAATGTAAGCTGTCAATTTTTAATACATTTAAATAAAAATGAAAATAAAATAAAAGGAAGATGAGGATGGTAGTGGTGAGAATGGCGGTTTTAAATTTTAAAGATTGGAGATTTTTGTTTGGGCGTTTTTCCTCCCCCCTTCCCCCCTCCAAAGGGGGAGATTTTTCGCTGCGCGAAAAACTATTTCTGGTTGTTTCTCCTCCTTTGGAGGGGGCTACTCCACTTTCATCTCCCCCTTCGGAGGGGGCTGGGGGGAGGAAAAACGTTTTCACCAAAAACAAAATTCCAAAAAAAACAACCACACTCAAAAAGGTCGTCACGCCCAAAAGTATCAACACATCCTTCCCCTCAACAAAGAGCGTCTCATACTGATTGATACCATACAAAGTAAAGTACAAACCTATCAAAAAGGGATGCAGCGGGTAAGTACTCGTTATCTTTTTCATTAATTCGGACATCAAAGCAAAGATACGAGGTGAATTATACACTTAGCATAATATTTACTACATTTGTAATGAAACTGAAAAATATTTATTCATAAAAATAAGTTTCCAATGAGACAGATACTTACCTTTTCTCTGTTTTTCCTTGCTTTTTACAGTCAAATTTATGCTCAAAATACGAGTACCTACACCGTGTATTTTGATAGTGATAGTGATGTCATTTCTGCTGAAAATGAATCGACATTAGATGCGATATTGACCGTTGAAAATATCACCAAAATCCGTATCGAAGGACATACGGATAGCGAGGGCAATGATGTCTACAACCGTGATTTATCCCAACGCAGAGCCGATGCTGTAAGGCAATATCTGACAAATAGAGGCTTGACAGACGGCTTGATGAGCACATCGTTTTTCGGAGAAAATGCACCCATCACACAAAATCAAACAGACGACGGCAAGCAACTCAACAGACGTGTCGTTATAACAGTGTTTTTCGATATTCCGCAAGAAAATCCGGTCATTGAACCACCAAAAATCGAGGAAGTTATTGTGGAAGAAACACCACCTCCAATTTCTGTTGCCGACTCAGTTTCTATTGATAATTCTTTGTTGAACAGCATGTTAGCACGCCAACTTCAACCTGAATTTTTCAATATCAATAATCAGCGTGATACGATGATTCGCACACAATCGGGTATTTTGTTTTATTTTAATCAAGGTATTTTTGGGGGAGATTGCCCGGAGGAAATTACGATTAAGGTGACGGATTATTCAAGTCGAAGTAAAGCGATACTTGCCAATGCACCTACACTTTCCAATGGTCGGTTGTTGTATTCGGCAGGGATGTTTGAGATACGGGCTTTTTGTGGAGATTTGCCTGTTAATGTGAGGAAAGGGGAAGAGTATAATATCTTTCTTCCTGTACGAGATGAGAATGACATATCTGAGAGAGTATTTAAAGGGTTTTATGGAATGAGAGATTCTCTAAGCGGTGTGATGAATTGGCAACCTGATTCTTTTCGCTCTATCGCTACTATATCAGGTGGGTCAATGTGCGGAGGAAGAATGTTTACGCCGAAAAGATGTTTTTTTGACCGTATTTATAAGACCAAAAAAAGAAGGCGGACAATAGATGCACAACGGCGTGAATTTTATAGAGTGAGACGTGAGCGAAGGAGACTTGGTAATATTAATTTTGATGGAATAGTGGGTGTTGCCGAATGTGGTAGCAGGTACTTGCCATTTGCAGGTATAGGTATGGGGTTTATTAATTGTGACGCTTTTTTATCGTTACCGGAGGATAAGGCGACGAATGTACTCGTAGATGTACGCGCAGAAAATAATACCAAGGTATGGATAGTTTTCGCTTCTCGTTTTAGCGCATTGCCTGCTTCGGCAACTTACGAAGACAGATATGCCTTCAGAAGAATTCCTAAAAAGGAAGAAATTTGGGTAGTTGCGACTAAAATCAACGAAAACGGTAAACCTATGCTTGGCTTGAAAAAAGCCAATACAAGTGATGGGCGTATCAGTCTTGAATTTGAAGAAATGGAAAGTGAAGAAGCATTGGCAGAAGCACTAAGAAAGGTAGATTTATGATTTCGATT
>JAHDEO010000131.1 GCA_020628725.1 Saprospiraceae bacterium | reverse complement strand
GCAGATGGTTCAGCCATTGCAACGGCTTCGGATGGAGTAGAACCTTACACCTACCAATGGGATGATGCAGCAATGCAAATGACCGAAACAGCGACAGGACTTCCGGCAGGATCTTACACCGTAACCGTAACAGATGCAGACGGATGTATGGCAACAGCTACCGCAAGCGTCAGCGATTCAGGCGCACCAACGGCAACCACTACAGCCGTAGATGCCACATGCGGCGAAGCAAATGGTTCGGCAACCGTAGAAGCAACAGGCGGTACGACACCTTACGATTACCAATGGGATGATGCAGGTATGCAAATGACGGAAACTGCCACAGGACTTCCTGCAGGAGATTATAATGTCACCGTAACGGATGCCGGTGGCTGTGTTGCAGTAGCTAGTGTAACGGTTGCAGGCGTAGATGCACTCGCGACAACAATTACAGGAACAAATACGACATGCGGCGAATCAAACGGTTCAGCAACCGTTAGCGTAACAGGCGGTACTATGCCTTACAGCTATCAATGGGATGATGCCAACATGCAAACGACTCCAACCATATCGGATTTACCCGCAGGAGATTATTTTGTAGTAATTACAGATGCAAATGATTGTGTGACAATTGCAAATATAACAATTGAAGATTCAGACGGACCAACGGCAACCGCCACAAGTACAGACGCTTCAGCAGGCGGTTCAGATGGAACAGCAACGGTTGCAGCATCAGGCGGAACGACGCCATATACTTATCAATGGGATGATGCAGCAATGCAAATGACCGAAACCGCCACAGGTTTATCGGGCGGAATATACAACGTTACCGTTACCGATGTGAATGGATGTATTGCCACTGCGAATGTCGCTGTAAATGAGGCAGGTGCAGCACTATCAGCCACAGCAACTGCACAAGATGCCACATGTAATGAAGCCAATGGTACAGCAACCGTCACAGCATTAGGCGGACTAATGCCTTATACCTATGAATGGGATGACCCAGCGATGCAAATGACCGAAACCGCTACAGGCTTACCCGCCGGAACGTATAATGTAACGGTAACAGATGCCAACGGTGATATGGTCACAGCCGAAGCAACAGTCAATGATGCAGGCGTACCAACAGCAACGGCTACAAGTACCAATGCTTCAGCAGGAGGTTCTGACGGAACGGCAACAGTCACCGCAGCAGACGGTACACCACCATACACCTATCAATGGGATGACCCGGCGATGCAAATGACAGAGACCGCCACAGGTTTACCCGCAGGAGATTACAACGTCACCGTAACAGATGCTAACGGCTGTATAGCCACCGCGACAACTACGGTAACTGAATCAGCCTCACAAATATCAGTAACAACAACGACAGAAGATACCACATGCGGTGAAGCCAATGGTTCGGCAACTGCCAACGTAACAGGCGGTACACCACCTTATAATTATCAGTGGAATGATGCGGCAATGCAAATGACGGCTACCGCCACCAATCTCCCAGCCGGAGATTACACAGTGGTCGTAACGGATGCCAACGGTGCAGGTACACTTGCTAATGTAACCATAAATGATTCCGATGCACCAACTGCAATAGCTACGAGCACGAATGCTTCATGCGGCGCATCAGATGGCTCGGCAACTGTGATGGTGACGGATGGAACAATGCCTTACACCTATCAATGGAACGATGCAGGTATGCAAATGACAGAAACTGCCACAGGGCTATCTTCCGGAACGTATAATGTAACTGTAACAGATGCAAATGATTGTGAAGCAACAGCCAATGTAACAGTTGGAGATTCGGGCGCACCAACAGCAGTGACAACCGTAGTAGATGCTTCATGTGGTGCATCGGATGGTTCGGCGACTGTAATTCCCGCAGGTGGCGCAATGCCTTACACCTATCAATGGGATGATGCAGCTATGCAAAACACCCAAACAGCATCCAACCTACCCGCAGGCTCTTATTCAGTAACAGTAACAGATGCAAATGATTGCTCAGTAATACAAAATGCAACAATTAATGATGCAGGCGCACCAAGTGTCGTAGTAACAGGTACGCCATCTACATGTGGCGCAAACGACGGTACAGCCACAGCCGTAGCATCAGGCGGAACGCCGCCTTATACTTATGAATGGGATAATGGCGAAATGACGCCTGATGTAACAGGTTTAAGTCCGGGCATACAAGGTGTGACCGTAACGGATGCGAATGATTGTACCGCTACGGGTAGCGTCAATATTCAGGATTCAGGTGCGCCGATGTCCACAGTAATGAGTACACCCGCAGATTGCGGTGGAAGCAATGGAACGGCAACAGCCACACCAACAGGAGGTACACCACCTTACACTTATCAATGGAGTGATGCAGCCATGCAAATGACGGCTACTGCCACAAATTTACCTGCGGGAACATACACCGTCACCGTAACAGACGTCAATGGTTGTACGAATGTCGTTGATGTGATTGTGGATAATTTGGATGGACCAACAGTAAATGCCACTTCGACGATAGCTACTTGCGGTACAGCCGATGGCACGGCAACCGTCACCGCAACAGGCGGCGCAATGCCATATACTTACGCATGGGATGATGCAAACAGTCAAGACACTCCAACTGCTTCCAATTTACCAACAGGAAATTATAATGTAACCGTAACGGATGCCAGCGGCTGCGTAGCAGTTGCGCCTGTTTTTGTAGATGAATTACCATCCGATGTAATGATTACGGTGGATATTGTGATAGATGCAAGTTGTGAAGCGATTCCAAACGGCTCTGTATCGGTCATAGCTACAGGCGGTACGGTGGCAAACATACACGATTACGTCTGGGATACCGATCCACCGACGAATAATCCCGTTGCCCAAAATCTTGCTCCCGGTACTTATACCGTAACAGCTACGGATGATTTGGGATGTTCAGCAACCGCACAGGTAGAAATCGGTACGATAGTAGGCATTATGACGAATGAAACTATCAATCCAATTAGTTGCTTTGGTAGTGAGGATGGCTGGATTAACATTCTCCTGACGGGCGGAAGCGCGCCTTATACAGCTGAATGGTCTAATAATTTTGTTGGTACAAATAATATGGATTTGGGTGCAGGTGATTATACCGTTACAGTTACGGATAATGCCGGATGCCAACTCATCGAGACATTCACCATAGATGCACCGCCACCTACTGTACTTGTAAGTGTTGACCAAATTATCGGTTCAAATTGTGCTGCAAATGATGGTTCAATTGAAGTTTCTCAAACAGGTGGTACGCCTCCATACATTTATGATTGGTCGCACGATATGTCCTTAGATTTGCCTTTGGCAGATAATCTACCTGCCGGAAACTACATCGTGACAGTTACAGACGCCGAAGGTTGTGAAGCCACACAGAGTGTCGATGTACCGAGCATTGGTAATGTGGATATTTCAGCGACACAAATTTCAGGTGTACTCTGCTTTGGTGATAGCAACGGTGTTGCCACTGCCAACGGAACAGGCGGTACAGCACCTTATACATTTACATGGGAAAATAGTAGTTCAACAGATGTCATCGCAACTGATTTACCTGCCGGAATAAGCGGCGTAACCGTAACAGACGCCGCAGGATGTACCAATTTTACAACAGTAGAAATTGCTGCCCCGCCAATACTCGAAGTAGCTGCCGACGGCTCTGCTACCGATTGTAATGATGGTGGTACACTCACCGCAACGGCAACAGGAGGAACCGGACCTTACACTTACACATGGAGTGGTGGCATTGGCATAGGCGAAACGGTAACAAACGTTGATTTCGGAACTTACGATGTTACCGTAACGGATGCTAATGACTGTACCGCAACCATTTCAACGACTTTATCTCCACCAACAAGTGTAGATTTGACAGTAGCGGGTACACCTACAAGTTGCTTCAATACCAACGACGGGCAAGCCACCGCGACTGTAACAGGCGGTACAGCACCATTTGATTTTATGTGGGATAATGGTGAAATGACCAATCCCGCAACTGCCCTCAGCGGTGGTACACACATCGTCACCGTAACAGATGCCAATGGTTGCGAAGGCACTGCTCAATTTGAAATTGACAGTCCGCTGCCTATTTTGCCACAACCCGGAACTATAACGCCCGTTTCATGTGTGAATGGCAATGACGGTGCAATAACTATGGGAGCAGCCGGTGGAACAGGGAATTATACTTATGAATGGAGTAACGGCATGAACGGCGAAACTATCACCGACCTCACGGCAGGTGTTTACACAGTCAGTATTACAGATGGTGCAGGATGTGAGAGTACGCCGATTAATGTAACAGTCGTAGAGCCATTAGATGGCGTAGATATTACAATGGAATTTGTAGAACCAAGCTGCGGCGGCGGTGGCGATGGAGCAGTAACGGCAGTACCCGAAGGTGGCGTGCCAAGTTATAGCTACTTGTGGAGTACGGGCGATACCGGACAAACGGCTTTTGGTTTGGGTGCAGATACCTACACGGTTACAGTGACCGATGCGAATGGCTGTACAGCCACACAAAGCGTGGATATGACCGAACCAACTTCAATCGCACTTACTTATGATACGCAAGATGTCGTTTGTTTTGGTGATGAAACGGGTATGATAGAAATATCTTCGACAGGTGGTGGCAGCGATCCTTATGTATACGCGCTTGACAACGGACCTTTTGTAGTGACACCTCTATTTAATGGGCTGGGTGCGGGTAGCTACGAATTGAGCGTGCAAGATGCCAATGGCTGTATACTCACAGAAACGGTCGTCATCGACAGTGAATTTGAATTGCTCGCTGACTTGGGGGCAGATGTAACACTCAATTTGGGCGACAGCACTGAACTTTTTGTACAAACAAACAGCTCGGACTCGCTCACGTATACATGGATACCTGCGGATGGTTTGAGTTGTAATGATTGTCCGAATCCAACGGTACAGACTTTCCAAAGCACGACCTATCAAGTACAAGTCACCAATCAAGACGGCTGTACGGCTACGGATAATATCACGGTAGCGGTAGATTTGAGTCGCAATGTATTTATCCCGAACGTCTTCTCTCCAAATAATGACGGCGCAAATGATGTCTTTATGATATTCGGCGGACAAGGCGTGGTTGGAGTCAATACCTTCAAAGTCTATGACCGATGGGGCGAATTGGTATGGGAAGCTAATAATTTCCGCACTGACGACCCGGAACAAGGTTGGGACGGTATGTTCAAAGGACAAGCAATGAATCCGGCGGTGTTTATCTATTATGCCGAAGTAGAATTTATTGATGGTGTGACGATTGTGTATCAAGGGGATGTGACGTTGGTGAAATAAGATATAAATTGGAGTGATGTGCTATTTGTATATCACTCCAATTTAAAATAATTCGGAATTAGTCACTTATTGGTTCAGAATACTTGCGATTGCAATTATCCCGAAGGGATTAAATATTTATAGTTGAAAATGAGTGAATTATATTCGACTCCGTTGGAGTCGCACACATTTTCCCATCCATTTTTCTATAAATATTCCACCGACTTCGCGGTGAACTAATAAATGGACAATTCCGAAATAATGAAAATAAAAAACACGTAAAATTAAATCCTGTAAGATGAAACGAATCATCCAAAGAATATTAGGCATTTCGACCGACAAGAGAAATACGCCTAAAAATCTCAAATTTAACAGAATGAGCATTGAAGATTGCCTAAAGCTGTTGACAGACAGCACCGCTAGGGATTACTATGCCATACGTATCAAGCTGATTGAAGAACTGATTGCAATTGCCCAAACGGAAAACGGCAATCTTGTCTCGGAAAACGGCAATCTTGTCTCGGAAAACGAAAATGATAACCGTTGGCTCGAACACTATAAAGCTCAATTGGAATGGAACAAAAAACAATTGAAAGTATATAGTGAAAATTTGGACGTAAACGACAGTAAAGGAGAATTGGAAATATTTTCGACAGGAACTCTGGAAGAAATAGCTGAACATTTCAATAAATTATGCCAGCAGTCAGAAAATAGTGGAATTGCCAATGAACTTATCCTAAAAAAGGGGCAAATTAATAGGATGATAAGAGAAAACGAAAGTGGCTTGATTCCTCATTTTTTAAGGCACGAAAGTAGACTTAAAATCAGTGCTTTAGATTTGACGATACGTGCCATGACAAATATGATGAGAAAATAAAGACAATTAGTGTAGTAAATACACTGACAGCATGAGACTTCTGTTCAAAAGTAGAAACATACAAACAATATTCATCCTAAAAATAACCATAACACATAAAAAATGATGAAACAAAGCAATACAAAGCACTTTGTTTTTTAATTTGATGAAAAAGTTTGTCACGAATCACCAATTTATTCCACAGAAACGCATCTAAAAAAACAATTATTTCGTCTTTATTTAGAGAAAAAGAAAATCCTGACAAAAGGAAGCCTAAAACTTTGATAATAAACCCCATCCCCCATGCGTTTTTGGTCAGATTTTTGTAATTTCGTCGTTCTTTTGTGGAACGCACAATCAAATTCCAATCTGAATGTATTTTCTCCATTGGAATTTAAAATAAAAATAATGGTACAAGCTCATTTTGCGTGTCCATAAAAGAAGTAAAATGAGATAAACAGTAATCCGGGGACGAGTTACGAGATACGGGTTACGAGTTACGAGTTATTTTGGGAGCAATTTCCTAACTCGCAACCCGCAACCCGCAACCCGCAACCCGCAACCGCATCTCGAAACAGAAAATGAAGTTGATTAAACAATTTAGTATATTAGCTTGCACGCTGCTCGTAATGGCGAGCACAACAACGGCACAGGATATTCACTTTTCACAATTTTACCTGTCGCCACTTAACCTCAATCCCGCGATGACGGGCGTGATGGAATGTAATCACCGCTTGGTAGCCAACTACCGTAACCAATGGCAGAGCGTTCTCAAATCTAATGCCTTCAATACGTACTCAGTTTCTTACGATATGCGTATTCCTGTAGCGCGTTACGACAACTTCGGTTGGGGACTCAGCCTTTGGGGAGACCGTGCAGGTGAGTTGGCATTCTCAACAATGGAAGTACGTACACACCTTGCATACAGTAAGCGTATCGCAGGTTCGCGCCGTAGTGCGACCTACCTCGTAGCAGGTGGTGAAGCGGGTATTGCTCAACGTAGTATTGATTTCCTCAATGCACGTTGGGGTACACAAAACGATGGCGGTGTATTCAATCCAAACCTGCCTACACAAGAAGAGTATGATTTCAACAACTTCCTTTTCGCTGATGTATCGGGTGGTTTGATGTTGTACGGCGTATTGAGCGAAACATCAAATTACTATGTAGGTACTGCATTCAGTCACTTGAATCGTGCCAATCAGTCTTTCAACGATGGTGACGGCGAAGGCGAAGAGTTTGAAGCATATTACAGCAAACTCACGATTCACGCAGGTGGAGAGTTTTTACTCACAGATCGCATTGGGCTCGTTCCGGGCATTGTTATCTTCGACCAAGGACCGGCTTTTGAGCTGAATACAGGTTCAAGTCTTAAATTCAATTTGGGTAGCGGCAGACGTTATACGCCTGACCAAGCCTTCCACTTAGGACTTTGGACGCGTCTTTCTAATCGCCTTTCAAGAGGTATCTGGATGGATGCATTGATACTTTCTACGCGTTTTGATTTTGAAGAATTTAGCCTCGGCTTTAGCTACGATGTCAACGTATCAAGCCTTCAAGCTGCTTCCAACTCAAACGGTGCGTATGAGCTTTCCTTAGTATACAGAATTTGTAATGATGATAGACGCGGTGTGATTTGCCCGACTTTCTAAAGTATCTAAAATTCCAAATTGCAAGACATCATAAGCAGGCATTTTTAAAATGTCTGCTTATTTTTTTGCACTAAATTTTAATAATGATTTCTGATGCCTTTTTGCTAAATATAATTTAGGATTATTCTTTTCGTTGCTCTATTATTTTATTGAAATTCATTTTGTGCAATTAACTGATTTTTAACACTATAAACACTCAAATTAAAATTTAATTTAATTCGTACAATAAAAATCATTTAGACCTTATTTTATTAGTGTTTTGTGTTAAAATGCGAGTTTTTGCTTGTCACAAAAATGCGAAAAATAACTTACAACCTTATCAGAAAAACGACTTCTTGCTACTGTTCAATTACATATTACACAATTACAATTCACCCCAAAACTTCATCCAATTCAACATAAACTTCTTCGGACACTCAGGATATCGAAGAGCACCTTGCTTAACTTAAAATGGAAAAGGGATTTGCGAAATACCGCAAATCTTTTTTCATTTTATGCCCACCTGAAACGCATTTAACCTAAACTTCATGTAAACTTTAGCGCGTCCCTTCATGTTATAAACTACCTTTAGCAAAATATTTTAGTCGATAGTGACATATAGCCCACCCATCTATGGACTACTGACTATCGACTAATATGAAGGACTCACCATTTTTTGTCTATAATAAGGACTTCACCTTATTTGGTACACAGCATCTCATTCCTATTATCGCTATGATAGTGCTTTGTATTGCGTTGCCGATTATTGCAAAACGATATTGGAGTAAAAAAACGCAACTTGCTGTTAGTCGTGCGATGGCGATTTTGTTTGCTTTTTGGGTGATATTTTACATCGTTGTGCTTATATGGATGGGTAGGTTTGATGCGAAGACTGACCTACCTTTCGATATTTGTAATATTACCGGATTATTGCTGCCTTTCCTAATGTGGAATCCGCGTTATCGCGTACACGAGATTTTCTATTTTTGGATATTAGCGGGTACGATGCAAGCCATTTTTACGCCGCATCTGTATAATGGTTTTCCAAATTTTGTTTATATCAAATACTGGGTAGTACACTGTGGATTAGTGGTTTATGCAGTGTATATGACGGTAGTTTTTGATTTCAAACCAACGCTTAGAAGCATCTTGCGTGCCTTCATTGCTCTCCAGATTTATGTACTTTTTGTCTTGGTAATTAACTTAATATTGGGTTCCAACTACGTGTACATGATGCACAAACCACCAACGGCTTCTGCTTTAGATTATCTCGGTGATTGGCCCTGGTATATTTTGTGGTGCGAATTGATTGGTTTGGTGTTTTTCTTCATCGTGTATTTGCCGGTGGGCTTAATGCGGAAGAGGAAAACTACGGCTACTTAATTTCCAAGTTTCTTTAATCCCTTCCACACAATTTCCAAATCACTATCTACCGTATAGTCTTTGGCATAAATAAAATTCAACCGGCGGATGGTAGGTTCGTTTAAGGTGTTGATTTTCAATGCATCTAATGGCGATAATACGCCCGAACGTATTCCGGGTAGAGACGCAAAATTTTGCGTCTCTACGGGCACGGGTGCGTAGCCGACCCATGTTTTTTGTCCGAATAATACGGCAAAAATATTCCGTACAAAACCGATTTTATTTTTTACAATAAAAATTAGAATAGGAAAACCTGCGGTAAATGCTGCACATAAACCCAAATCAATCACCCGTTTATTGCGCCGACTCATAGGCGTAGCGATGCGGAATTGAATATCAATTGTATAAAGGTCACCCGCAGTATTTTTTGAATTACTACCGATGATACTCAGACTTTTTTCCGGTACAATTTTATAATCCGGTTCGGTGCCGAGTCGGGTCATCCACTGCATGATGTCTTGTGAGGAAATATCTTTTGCACAAAAAATAATTTCGTCAATTTTGTAAATATGTACGACTTCATCCAATTGGCGAATGCTGCCCAAAAATCGCGTATTATCATAGTCTTTTTTCGGTGAAATAATACCAACAATATTCTTCTCCACTTGAGCTTGATGCAGTAAGCTCGTCACACGCTCGCACTCCTCCGTACTACCGACGATGACCATATTATTACGCGGTGAATCGCTGATTTTTAGATTTTTATGTCTCAAAAAATGTAAAAACACACGCAAACCCCACAGTGAAAACATGCCCCAAACTGCTCCCAGAACAATCAATGCCCGCGAACTACGATAGTCCATTGGAAGGAAACCATACACCGCCGCCAACAGCACTGTCCCGACCGCCAGCCCGCGCACGAGCCGCCGCGCACTACGCGGATTGTCATAGCCGCCGCTAAAGTAAACGCCTATCAACCAAATCATTATATACAAAGGCACATTGAACGCCATGTAAGTGGAGCGGAAATAGTTGGGTGTTTTATAAACGTAATTTGCCCAAAAGTCTTTGAGGAAATACATCCCTGCGAAAATCAATAAGGCATCAAGCAGAGGCAGATAGATTTTTTTTGCAAAATTGGTAACGAGGGTCAAGAAGGCACGAAAGTAAATCGCAAATTGGAGTAGCAGTACGAAGGCACGCGCTTTGTCGCCTTTGAAGTGTTTTTTTGCAAAAATAATCATCGCATTATAAAAGACGCGGACGTAGTTGAGGCTACCCTTTTTTGTACTTTCTCCTTTATAATGAATAATCGTAGTATCGCCGTAATAATAATTTTTATAACCTGCTTTTACAATGCGATATGAGAGGTCGATGTCCTCGCCATACATGAAAAAAGTTTCATCCAGCAAGCCGATTTTATCCAAGACGGACTTACGTAAAAGCATATACGCACCTGCCAAAACATCCACTTCATGCACCTCGTCTTTGTCCAAAAAACCGAGGTGATACCGCCCAAAAGTCCGTGATTTAGGAAACAAACGCGACAGCCCAAACATCTTGTAAAACGCCACCGAAGGCGAAGGAAAACCGCGTTTGGATTCGGGTAAGAAATTGCCTTTTCCGTCAATCATTTTTACGCCCAAACCACCTGCATCGGGCGTAGCATCCATAAATGCCACCGTTTTTTCGAAGGTATCTTCTTCAACGACGGTATCGGGATTAAGCAGGAGAATATACTCTCCTCGTGCCTCGCGTATCGCCTGATTATTCGCTATGGAAAAGCCGGGATTGTCTGTGTTGGCGATGAGCTTTACTTCGGGGAATTGCTCACGCACCATTGCCACTGAATCATCCACCGAATTATTGTCCACAACAAACACCTCTGCATCAAGGTTTTGTGTAGCCTTTCGAACGGATAACAACGCTTGCTCCAAGAAATACTTGACGTTGTAGTTGACAATGATGATGCTTAATTTCATGATAAACGTAAAACGATTTTTCAAGTCGTTTGCGTATAGTGAACGATTTAAAAAATCGTTTTACGGTGGGCAAAGTTACGGTTTTTTCAGACGTTCAAGTAGATGATATTCAGGGGCTAATTTTTCTTTTAAATGCGCCAGTTGTGGATCATTGATATTCAATTCAATATCGTATTTCTTTTGATGAGAAAGCGGTAATTTGAGGTTTAATCGAGCAGATAAATCTGCGATGCCTTGTTCCATATTTTCCATAAAAAAATAATAAGAACATGCGCGGATGCGCTCTTCTGCTTCTTCGATATTATAATTTTTTGAAAACATGTATAATTGATTCATTAAGTGATTTTTGGGAATATTTTTCAAAAAATCATCAAACGAATCACCTAACCACGCGCCCTCCACGCGCATACATGGGTGTGCGATGTTATTTTCCTGATAATATCGAAGCATTTTGTAATGAGAAATAACTCGACGCGCAGGGTCGCGCAAGCAAGTGAATGTAAATGCATTTTTCGGAAGACGAAGCTCATGTACGGGCGTATGTGAGAAGGCATAGAAATATTTCCCACCTTCAATCAGTCGTTTATTCCATCCCACAAATACATGGTCATTCGCTATTAATCGGTTATTCTTTTTTTGAGCTAATTGTTGGTAAAAATCATTTACATCAGTAGTGGCAGCATTGGAAAGAAAGGCAAAATTGATACTCGTACCACCCGTTTTTCGGATGTGATAATGGTAAATTGGCGGGGTAGCTTGTTGTTCAAACAGGCGATTGATTTGTCGGTTTTCTTTCGATAAAAATGGTAGTTGAAAATTCATTACTCCGCAAGATATGAATATTCTTACGTGTCGTGTTTATTTTTCTTTTTGCAAAGTCTTCACATCGGCGATGAGTTGGTTGATAGAAGCCTTGTTTAGACCATTATAAATGCCTCTGATGTGGCGGTTTTTGTCAATGAGGATGAAGTTTTCGGTATGTAGAAAATCGTCGGGGTCTTTTTTTAAGCCCAAGTCTTCTTCTACAAAATAATCATTTCTACCTAAGCCATAAATCACTTGTCGTTCGCCTGTAACGACGTGCCATTTATCGGATTTGATGCCTTTCACCTCAGCGTAATTTTTCAAAACAGGCACAGAATCACGTACAGGTGTAACGGAGTGCGACAAGAGTAAAACGTCCTCATCTTCGAGAAATTCTTCTTGTAAAATACTCATATTTGCCGTCATTTTCGGACACATACCCGGACAAGTGGTGAAGAAAAAATTGGTGACATAAATTTTATCTTCAAAAGTTTTCTCCGTAATCGTATCGCCTTCTTGATTCAGTAATTTGAATGGAGCAATACGGTGAAAATTATTGGCTTCGGGTGTGTCGGGTACGAGCCATTTAGGGGTGAAGGTCGCTTCTTCGTAGAAAGGCAAGGTTTCCACGCGACTTTGCTTTTCATTATTTTCTTTACACGAAAAAAAGGTAAATAGACACAAAAAAATGAGTTTATCGACCTTCATATTGTACCACTTCTTTTTCAAGTTCATAACAGAGATTTGCACGTTTTAATCCGAAAATACGTCCGTTTTTCGCTTCGTAATTATTGTATAATTTACCATTTTCGCGCCACGATTGTTGCAAGCCTTCCTCTTTGCCATCTTTCAAATTGATGCGTTTGAATTTTGCGCCGCTTTTGTACCATTGCATTTGTACGCCTTCGGCAATGCCATCTTCAAATTTAGATTCAGAGCGAATATTACCATTTTTCCACCAACTTTTGGTGATGCCGTGTCGTTTGCCATCCCGGTAATTGGCTTCAAAAGAGAGCATACCATCATCAAACCATTTCTTGTACCAACCGTGTTTTTTGCCATTCAAATAATCAGTTGAAACAACGATTGTTCCGATTTCATTATACGTGATAGCTGTTCCTGAAAAGGGCTTGCCTTGATAAAAGACAAGCCCCTTTGCTGGAACCAATGTGAGTGAGTCAGTAAGTATCTCCTTGTTTATTGTGTTTGTGTTTACTGTGTCCGAGTTAGGAATACTTGCTGTTGTTGAATTCGGGGTGTTTTTACATGAGAAAAAACAAAAAATCAACACTAAGCCTATAAGGGCTTTTAAACCCTTATAGGCTTGAGTATTGATTGTATAAGTGCTTTTACTCCCTCTTGCCTCTCCCGAAATAAATTCGAGACAGGCTTCTAAAGAGGGAGAAACACTACCTATGAGTAAGACGTTCATGTAGAATATCTGGTAAAACCGATTATTGAATCTGATTGGGTGTACCTTGATAGTCACCGGGGAATAGAATGTAGTATTCGTTTAGATAAAGTTCGTTTTGAATGTGATAGTGATATTGCTCTTCGTCGCAGTGTTGTGTGATACTTGTGTGTCCGCCAGATTCATCGAGGTCTGTGGGATATGTACCTGTGGAAGCACATTTTCTGCCATAAATAAAGAAACCATCGGAGATGATACCGATGAGTTTGTCGTCATCGTTTGACCATGCGTGTGTTTCTAAGTGGTAGTGATAGCTTTGTGGTCCCGTGTGTCCGGCAGCATAATCGAATGACCTTATGGCAGGAATTTCAAGTGGGATATTTGGACCTTCTTCGTCATTATAAATCATTGAACCGCTAATTGCAAAGCCAATCGCCCCAAGTCCGGTGGAAGAAGAATTTGCAGCTAATTCAGGTGAAGTTGGAACAGTCAAAGAAAATGAACCATTAAAATCGTCGATATTGCCCGGTGCCATCTGAGCGTAACTGGTTACAGTGGGTTCGACAAATAATGGATGGTTTTCGGCTGCGGCAGGTGTTTCAATGAGATTTCCCATAGGATCTACGGCAGAGCGTGGAGTGACATTTGACCAATAAGGTGAGGTGTGGTTGGGGAGTCCGTCGGTGGTGATAGTGACTTCGTCGCCATCGACGGTGAATGTGAAACTTTCAGTATCAAATTCGTCGAATGCGGGGTGCAGTCCGTCTACCAAACAAGCGTTGTCCATTGGAGTAGTATCGTCGTCGGTGACGGTATCATCTTTACAGGCTTGCGAGATTAATACAAACGTTATTAAGGTGAATATTGATAGGGAGAAAATCAAATTTTTCATTGCTTATGATTTATGTTGAACGTAATTTTCTCCTTTAGACATATTTATGCCGTCAATCCTTCGGTGGAGGTGGATTTATTTTTTTTGTATCTAATAATTTTCCTAAAATCCTATCCATAAATCCTTTAAAATCATCAATTTGGTCATCTCTTAGAATTGATTTTATTTCTGAAAAATGTTGGTGAGTTTGTGCTATTTTATTTCGTTCGAGTTGTTCCACAGCTTTCAAAATACTATCCTCATCCACCTCCAATGTAGCGTCGGCTATGCTATTAAAATAAGGCATCAGGAGTTCTTTTTGTTCCTCGCTAATACTTCTTACTTGTGTGATGTGTCGTTTGGCAGATGCTAAGAAAAGTTCGTTTTGGGTTTCGTCTAAGTCCAAAGTTTCAGTGGCTCTTAGTTGGGGTTCGCCCCTGTTTCCTTTTGGTCTTCCGACAAAAGAAAAGATAATCAATCCTATGTTGAGTGCCAACAAGATGAATGTGGCGTATTTGTAAAATTGCAATGTTTTCATTGGTCGTATAATGTATAATTAGAAATAATGGATTCGCCTTCGGCGAATTCAGCAACCGATTTAGCTTTTTGGTGATTATAGTGCTGTTGCATGGTTAAGCCATTGACTATTAAAAGCAGAATAGCTGCCGCCGCCGCCCATTTCAATTGACGTAGAGGAATAATTAATGTATCTGCCGAATTAATTTCCCTTTCAATCTTAGCAAATAAATCCATCGAAGGCTTGGCGCGTTGACTGCCTTTCATACTTTCGAGGATAGCAGATATTTCGTTTTCCTTGTTTTGATTCATATCAATTAATTTGGCAATCTATGGCTTTTGCGATACAGTCGTCGGACGATTTTTCTACTAATGCCGTTGTTTATTTTAGAATCATTTATTTCAAATTAAACAGAATCGTCAGACGACATTCTGTGTTTATAGACACTCAAAACTACTTTTTCCTTCGCTGCGGATACTGTTTTTCTAATTTTTTGGATAAATTTTGTTTAGCTCTTTGCAAAAGCGACTCTACGGCTTTGAGGGAGAGTTCCATAATCTCGGCAACTTCCTTTCTCGGTAATTCTTCAATAAAACTCAAAATGAATGCGGTTTTTTGTCTGTCTGGCAGGCTCTCAATGGCAGCAAAAAGTGCTTTGGCGCGTTCTTTATTTTCCAATAAAACGCCGGGATGTTCAAAGTCGGGCAGTGTTTTGTCCGGCGTGGTAAATTGTAGAAATGAACGGCGTTTTTTTCGTTGCAAAAAATTTAGGGAAGTATTTACAGTGATTCGATAGACCCAAGTATTTGCACTGGCATCACCTCTGAATTTGTGAGCATTTTTGAAGATGGATACAAAAACATCTTGCGTAACTTCCTCTGCATCATATTCATTTTGAGTGTAGCTCAACGCTGTATTATATACTTTCTCCGAAAATAAATCATATAATTCTCGGAAAGCATTTTTATCGCCTTGCGCTATTTGCTTTATGATATGAAGGTGGTCACTCAATTGATTTATCTTTTCGTGTACTACAAACGGCTATGTGCCACATTCAGTTTACAGGCACAACATTAAAGACCGTTTGCTTTTGAAAAGACCTAATTGCTTCGCGAGATTTTTTTAGGATTTTTTATTAAAAAAAATTGTTATCCCTTCAAATGTTTCGCTAAAAAACGCTCCATGGC
>JAHDEO010000130.1:1848-15904 GCA_020628725.1 Saprospiraceae bacterium | reverse complement strand
TTGTGTGAAGTTCGTAATATAGGTAGGCTTGTTTTTTTGTTTTAACAATAAAAAACGGCTTAATTATCAATATTAGGGTATGTAAATTTCTGTCTTGATATTGAGATTAGCAGTTACTACATCATTATTTACATCTCGAATGTGAACTATAGTCTCTGCTAGGGTTTTACCAACTTTGATTATCTCTTGCGCTTTGTATTTAGTCTTAGCTTTGATCCCTGTTTCGATTGATAAGCCAATATCATTTTCCCCAAATCTCCTAACATTTAATCTTAGCAGGTCTAATTCATAATCAATAGCTATTGAATTAAATAACGGTTTTATAATATCAGAATGTAATCCTTTGTAATGGTTGATTTGGTTAACAATAATGGCTTCCTGTCTATCAATTTCACTTTCGTCAATATCATTTTCCCGTAACAATTTTATTCTTGTATTTATTTCCGAAGTATCACTTTGAAATTTGATGAATCTTTTTTCTAAAATTTGATTGGAGGTAGCAAATATTGAGTACTGGATTTTTTTTTCAATTTTTGAAGAGTGATTAAAAATCCTTATTTCATTTTGCACACTAATTTTTTTGTTTTCAATTTCATTTTCCAGTATCATGGCATTTAGTAATGCAATTTGTTTATTTGTAAGTTTTCTTTGATTATTACTAATACTTATACTTTCCATTATCCCATTCACATTTACTATTTTTTCAATGTCACCGAAGTAACCATCATAAGTATTCTCTTTTTTCTTTTTTGGGGAATGGTTTTTAACACGACGCTGGTTTTTTATTGTATCAGCGTTCAAAGTGTCAATTAAATGAGACTTTGGAATATTAACCATAGAATAGGAACTAGAATTTACATTATTACGGACGAGCAAGTTCAATGTAAACAATAAGACACATACAATTAATAAAAAATCATAGAATATATATGTGCGAAAACTCAACGTAGGTCTTTTATTTTTCATAATGGGCATAGACATTCATCAATAATTTTACCAAAATTAGTTCCTTTTTTGATTGCTTCCTTCATCCTTTTATACCTTTCTCTTTCTTCTTCTAATTCAAATATTCTTTCATTTATTTCGAAGAAGTAATCATGAAAAAGTAACTTAGCACTTATTTTTCTATATTTATCTCCTTCTCTTTCATTTTCGATTGCATAGATAGTTATATTTTCTACGTTGTTATGGAAATTTCCTATTTGCTGCCGAACCAAGAATGCTCGCAAAAATGCTAAAACCTCGTTTCTATTAAAAAAATCCTCATTCTCCAAATATACTTCTCCTTGAATACATTCTATTGTATCTACGTCTATTGATTCTCCAACATTTATTTTCTTACAATAAGACTGATGTATTACATTCTTGCTTTGACTCTTATTAAGGTATTGAATTCCATTAGGTCGAATGGGTACACCATCTGCTTCACCTACTATTCTTCCCGACATTTTAGAGTTTCTAAAACTAATATTTTTAGATGTTTGTGGTGCTTGGTCACCTAAGAATACCATTACACTTCTGATTATGTCATTAACTGGTTTGTGATAGTAACGTCCAAGCGGAATTCCATCCTGTTTAAAGTTAAGTGAGGAAGACGATTTATCCTTATTTTTGATTTTACTAAAATCTATATCAACATCTACTTCAAGTCCGTTATCATCATTATAACTAATAAATTTTACTGATGACTTTAGTAATTTAGTCTTTTTCTTCTTTTTCTTATACAATTCATTTAATCTTTTTTTCAACTCATTAGGTGTTTTTGCATAGTTATTTATTTCAATATCTATGGTACGAATTCTTCCTTCAATATCCCTTATAGATAAATATTTACAAGCAGTAGTGTCATGGTGTGTTGCATTGAAATTGTAATTGCGTGCTAAATTGTCTAAGCAACCGCAAATTGTATCTCTTTTTTGGTCTGAAATCTTAGCAAAAGAATGTCTGTAGCGTGGGTTGTCATATTCCTCCGGATCTAAGCACCTGTCAAGAATACCCTTCCAACTACATTCATCAGGAAAATTGGTCACTACTAGAGGGTCGTAGTAAACAGATGCACTATCTCCAGCATAGTTAACTGCACTTTCATCAAGGCAGCCGCAAGCCTCCTCGTCACAGCTTCCATCATCAATTAAATATCCCTTGCTCGCATCGTAGTTGGTTGAACATGGATTTATACAACCACAAATTCTTCTAGATAATCTACAAAGACTATCACTTGCTATTACTTTATTTTTACCTTGTCTTTCTATAGTATAACTTTCACCTATCAGATACTTGTTGCCGTTAAAGTAACAGCCATCTAAACATCTCACAAAAATGCACGTATCAGGTATCGTAGCTTCAGGGTTGAAATTCATCGCATTTTTATTCATACACCCTTTATAGATACAGTTTTGATTCTTAGGTATAATCTCAGCCTTATTAGCCCTTGCAGAGGCTAATGCCCTTTCATCAGGATAAATTGAGGTGGTATCTGCACATAATGAGTAAATTGGATTTGCACAATCCTTGGTATAGTCGTGTCTCAGAGCGATCCACTCTTTAGTTAGGTCTTCCCTACCATAGTGATGTATAGAGTAACTGCTCATTATTTCCATTTCACGAATATCCCATCCTACTAAAGCTTCATACCAAGCCCGATGCGCTTTTGAGCAATCGTCATTAGTAAAATCAAGGCGTGTTTTGATTTCTAGCAGCATAGCACGATTTACTTTGTATGCTGAACTTGTAAGGTAGTGATCCTCGAACCAGTATTCTTGTCTCGCTAGTTTTTCTCCTAAATCTTTTATGTTCTCCAACTCTTCTCTGTAGCGGTCAATTGCTAAACTGTCGTTCCTGTCAAGTACATCTGGTTCTGTTTTTCTATATAATGAGAAGGATTTAGCAAGTACTTTACCTATCTTTTTTCTATATATTTTTCTCCTTTTCTTTGAATCAGAAGTCCCCAAACTATTACTATCTCTTATAAGACTAGAAATTGATGTCAGTGTTTTTTTACTTGATAAACCACAACTTGCATTCATTTTCTCTTTCTGAGATTTAACCCAAACATCGAATTCTTTGATGCTAAAGCTTAATTTTTTTTCAAATGGTTCTAGCCTTACATAATCCTCTCCCAATGGTTGTTTCAGATTATATATTGCTCCCCAATATGCACTTATGGCTTTACACTGTTTATCATAATCTTCGGATATTTTTTTCTTCTGTAATATCTCTAATTCTGTGAGGAGTGCCAGAGTTGCATAGTAACTTCCGGGAATTTTATCTCTCTCATTAGGGTTTTCCTTTCCTAACTCTTTAAGTTTTGCGATAAAACCTCTTATGTCACCTACAGCATATTTGTTTTTCTTTATCTTGCTATACATTTCATACACATACCCTTGTCTATGTGTGTTATTACTCCCGCTATTTAACCATTTAAATACTCCGTAGGCAAATTCTGCTACATTTTTCTCATAATTCTTACGATTATATACAGAGTCTTGGTGCTTATGCTGAGTAAAAGAAAAAAGAAGTAAGATAAAAACTGTGTATTTTATATTCATTGGATTTTTGTAGATTTATTATGAAAATAATATGAATTACCATCAAAGCTACTTTTCTTAAATTTAGATTTGAGGTATTTAATATCCTTCGGAGAAATTTTACCCGCAGGTATGGTTAGGTAATCTAATTTATTGTTATTTCTGTAGAACACTTTAAGTGCTTCTATATCTTCAATTGGATTACCAACTAAGAATAATTTTTTTAAATTATTTAATCTTTCTATACCATCTAAGTTTCTTATATTATTATCACTGATATCAAGTATACTTAAACCAGAAAGATATCGAAATTTATACAAGCTATTTAAATTACCATCATTTATATACAACTTGCGTAAGTTAGTAAAGTATATCTTCAATATCTTGCTCGTGAATTGGTAATGTTTTTAAGTTTAATTCTTCAATATTCTTTAAGTATCTCAAACCTTTAAGTGATTTAAATTCACACAAATAAGACCTATCATATAAATTCAATACTTTGGTATCAAAAATGATAACCAATAAACTGTCAGTCGGAGGGAAATTATTATCAGTTCCCACTTTTGCGGAATCTAAGTTTGCAACTATACTTCTCTTCAAGTAACAATTCATTGATTGCCACATATAATCATTCAGTATCTTTTCATGTGATTTATTGATATTTCTACCTAAAGTTGATACTTGTCTCTGAAGGCTGTCTCTTTTCCCTTTGATTATGTTACGAGCAGACTCCTTGTCTTTTATTGTATATATACTATCAAGCTCTGTTCGGAGTTTTTCAATTTCTCTTTGAAAAAAATCATTTTGATTTTCGTAATTGTTCACATTTACGTTTTGGGTATTCAAAGCTCCTATCAAATCATTTTGACGATTTATTAATCTTTCAAGGTTTGAAAAATCAATATTTACTATCTGTCTTTGCGTAGCACAGCCAAAAACGAACAAGATAAACAATATATATATTCTAATTTTCATAAACCTTTTTTGATATTTTCAAGTTTATTTTTTAATGCTTCTAAAAATTCTTTTCTTTCATTACTTTTTTTGCGGTCATTCATATCCTGCGTAGCCTGAATATGTTCTTCGACAAAAATAATGGTTTCATTTATATCTTTTTTGAGATACGTCACCTTATTATTACAATGTTGATTTTGATCCTGTAATTGTTTAATCCGGTTCTCATTAATCTGATTTTGTTCCTGTAATTGCGAACAACTATTTTCAACATTAGTGTCATAAGACCCAACATGCTGTTGTTGATACGCACAGCTATGACCTAAAATTGCAAATAAGATAAGAGGCAGTTTTAAATATTTAATATTCATATCAAAGACTATTTTGCAAAATGTGTAATAAAGAATTATGAATTCAAGCTGAACGTTTTTTAGTTTTAATTTAGATAAATTTTAATTTATTTTGACTTAAAATTCAATTATTTACAAAAATAAAAATACGTAAATTACCCGCGTTTAATTTGTAATTTTCAATTTAGCGAACATGTTAAATTATGATAATTACTTGAAACCTGATATTATGTTTGTATCTTTAATAGCATCCTGTATTAAATTCTTCATCTCTTTACTGAGCCCGTCACATCGAAAATCACAACCATATATATCCGTTTTGTTTTCTAAAGCTACTGCCAATTCTCTACATCTTTCAAAAGCTTCAAGATTTAGACATATTTGAATATCTGTGATTATATCTTTAATGCTGTCTTTAAGTTTTTCGCAATCACCTTTCTTATCTACACTATCTGTTAAGTTAACGGAAACTTTTTTTGGCATTATTGTATTCCCTATGTCTATGTTTATATAAGAGCTTCCCTCCTGATAGCAGCTACAAGGATGCTCAATAAATACTTTTGCGTGTATCTCGCGAGGCTTGCAACCATCTCGCGGTACTATTACATGGAAAGCTGGGCTCGGTATGTTTAATATTTTGTAATCACTGATGACTTTGTTACCATTTATAAGCAAAGTTGTATTTTTCTCATTTATGTTTTTGCATGTGGTATCTAAAGAAATATGTGCGTGGTATTGATTTAGTTTTGAGTTTAGAAAAATCGTTGTTATTGCTCCTAGTAGTATACAGATAAAGATTTTGAAGTTGTATGGAATATCTTTTATAGTAAATCCTATCCCAAACAAGCTAAAATCTATTTTTTCCGCAAGATGTAGTAACCCGTAAATTATAGATGAGGTGAGAAGAAACAAGATTATTAAAATAAAAATCGCATTATGTAAATAGAAAAAAAGGGAAAGTAGTATCAAAGTAAATGATACAAAAACGATAAGGTGTCTTACGGTTAGAGTTCGTTCATTCATGTGTAAGGTTGATTTTTTCAAAAGGCATAGGTCTTAGCATTAATAACATTTGAATATATGGACATATAACCATTAACCATCTCTTATAGTTCATTTTTGTGAAAAATATTTTTTCAGAGGTACCCCAAACAAAAAAAACGACGCGAAACACACGTCTCGCACCGTTTATATTTTAAAAAAAGAAATTCCACGTCTGCCTATGGACTATCGACCATCGACTGTGGACTTCTTTTTAGCTTTCGCTATCTTCTGTTTTGCTTGACTTCGCTTTCTTGCGTTTCGGTATAATGATGTCCAAAATCGCTTCGTCTTTTGCCAAGTCCGCTTTAATCGTTTGTCCCTCGGCAATATCTTCATTTAGAATAGCCTCAGCGAGCGGGTCTTCGAGATACTTCTGAATCGCGCGGTGCAATGGTCTTGCGCCGTATTGCGGGTCGTATCCTTTTTTCGACAAAAATTCTTTCGCTTTATCTGTCAATTCTAATTTGAAGCCCATCTCACCGATACGCTTGTGCAAGTCTGCCAATGCGATGTCGATGATTTTGAAAATATGCTCTTGCTCCAAACTATTGAAGATGACCACATCATCAATACGATTCAAGAATTCAGGAGAGAAGGTACGCTTAAGTGCATTTTGAATAACACCTTTTGCGTGTTCCTCTGCGCCTTCTTTGCGTGACTTTGTTTGGAAACCAACACCTTGTCCGAAATCTTTTAAGTCGCGAACACCAATATTGGAGGTCATGATGATAAGCGTATTTTTGAAATCTACTTTGCGACCCAAACCGTCTGTCAATTGCCCATCATCCAATACTTGCAACAAGATATTGAACACATCCGGGTGTGCTTTTTCGATTTCATCTAAGAGAATCACCGAATATGGCTTGCGACGTACTTTCTCGGTTAATTGTCCACCTTCTTCGTAACCAACGTATCCCGGAGGCGCACCAATCAAGCGACTGATGGAGAATTTCTCCATGTACTCACTCATATCAATACGAACCAAAGCATCCTCAGTATCAAAGAGATAACGAGCGAGTACCTTCGCCAATTCCGTTTTACCAACTCCCGTAGGTCCTAAGAATATAAACGAACCAATCGGCTTCGACGGGTCTTTCAAGCCCACGCGGTTACGCTGAATGGCTTTAGTAACTTTCTGAACAGGCTCGTCCTGACCAATGACTGACTTTTTAAGGTCTTCCACCATATTAAGCAGTCGCTTGCTTTCGCTTTGTGCGACACGCTTCATCGGGATACCCGTCATCATTGCCACTACTTCCGCAATATCCTCTTCACCAACAGGATAACGCTTCACTTTCGCATCTTCTTCCCATTGCATTTGAGCAAATTCGAGCTGACGAATCAACTTCGCTTCATCGTCACGCAAATCAGCAGCTTTTTCGTATTGCTGATTTTTGACGGCTTGATTTTTTTGCTCTTTTAATGCTTCTATTTTTTGTTCTAATTCAAGAATATGCTTTGGTACGTGAATGTTTTTCAAATGCACTCTCGCACCAACTTCGTCCAATACATCAATCGCTTTGTCCGGTAGGAAACGGTCGGTGATGTAGCGGCTACTTAATTTTACGCAAGCCTCAATCGCACCTTCTTGATATTCCACATTGTGGAACTCTTCGTACTTCGGTTTGATATTTTCCAAAATATGAACCGCTTCTTCCGGTGAAGGCGGATCGACGAGTACTTTCTGGAAACGGCGGTCTAATGCGCCGTCTTTTTCAATGTGTTGGCGATATTCATCTAAGGTAGATGCACCGATGCATTGCAGTTCGCCGCGAGCGAGAGCCGGTTTGAAAATATTGGAAGCATCCAATGAACCAGTCGCGCCACCTGCGCCTACAATCGTATGAATTTCGTCAATAAATAAAATCACATCACGCGATTTTTCCAACTCATTCATAATCGCTTTCATGCGCTCCTCGAATTGTCCGCGATATTTGGTACCTGCTACGAGTGCCGCGAGATCCAACATCACGATACGCTTACCAAACAGGGCGCGAGATACTTTACGCTGCGTGATGCGAAGCGCAAGTCCTTCAACGATTGCCGTTTTACCAACGCCGGGTTCACCAATAAGTATTGGATTATTTTTCTTACGACGACTCAAGATTTGAGATACGCGCTCAATTTCGGTTTCGCGTCCGATGATTGGGTCGAGACGACCTTCTTCGGCGAGTTTTGTTACATCGCGTCCAAAATTATCGAGTACGGGAGTGCGGGATTTGGAATTGCCTTTGCGTTGCTGACCGCCACCGCCGCCGAATGCACCGCCTCTCATGCCTTCGTCATCGTCATCATATTCGTCGGAATCTTGTGGAGCTTCGCCCTGAATTTCGTGGCGAACGTATTCCATTTCCGTTTTGTAATGTTCGTAATCGACGTCGAGACTATTAAGGACTTTGGCAGCAGCACTTTCCGGGTATTTGAGAATCGCCATGAGCAAATGCTCCGGGCAAACTTCTTCATTTTTTTGTACTCGTGCTTCGAGGGACATGGTTTTCAATGCTTTCTCTGCGTGGCGGTTGAGGGGCAATTCGCCAAGTTCGAGGTGGGTAGTTGCCATTTTACCGCGCGAGGCATTATCATCAATCACATCTCTGAGTTCTTCAATGTCGATACCTAATGATATGAGTACTTTGACGGCAAAGCTGTATGGTTCGTTGACAATACCTAACAATAAATGTTCTGTGCCGATATAGTCGTGACCCAGCCGCAAGGCTTCTTTCCTACTCTGGGAGATGATTTCTTTTACTTTGGGAGACACCTTCTTCTTCATGGTCTAACCGTATTTTTGAAACCAAAAGGATTAAGCGATTTTTGATTTTTGATTTTTGATTGAATTTTGCGAAGCAAAAATCATTGATGAATACAATCAAAAATCACTGAATCAAAAATCATACAATCTTTTCGTTTCTTTGAAACCTTTGTGTTTCGGATGAGAACGATTCTTTATCATTCTCTGTGAATTAAATTGCTTAGAGGGTAACTCGGTGCATAGTACGAACAGGTATATGATTAGATGGGAAAATGAGCAAATAGGATGTCATATCGTCAACCTATTTATTTGTTTACTCATCTACTCATTTTTCCTGTACAAGTTTAGAAACGAATTTAAGGGGAATTTGGTTGTAAAAAAAGTTTTAAGGGAGTTTAACACACATTTTTATTTTTCTATAAATTTGTACACCTGTTTAAACGGATGAAAAGGTCTTAAAGTTGCATTATTTTTTAGATTCACATTTTAATAAGAGATGCAGGTTTTTATCAAAATGTAAACATTGGTATGAATACATTTTTTACGGCTGTCTGAATTTTTTTATAGATTGAAAGGCTTTTTCTACGTCTTGCTTTTTTATGGTTAGGGGAATTGAGTTAAATGTTTCTTCCCATAGTAATTCCTTCAACTCCAATTCGTGTGTCAAGCCGACTTCCTCGTCGCGAAAATCGGCTGCTGCTTCATATTTTTGCATTTTGACGGCTTGTATTTTTTTGTCTTGGATGTTTTGTATTTTTTGCCTCAATTCAATAAGTTCTTGGGGAGTGCTTACTTCATCCATACGCACCTGAATCGCAATTTCATCCAATAAATCAACTGCTTTGCCCGGTAAAATACTGCCTTGCAGATGCGTCAATTTTACACAAGCTTCGATGGCACTTTTTTCATAAGTTACATTGTGGAACTCTTCGTATTTGGGTTTAATGTTTTCCAATACACGAATAGTTTGTTTGAGCGAAAGTGGCTGTATGAATATTTTGCGGAAATAGCTGTCCATTGTATGGTCTTCGGCGATAAGGTGGTATTTGTCAGGTGTGGTGATGCCGATGAATTTGAATTCACCATATTCAAGGGAGGGTTTGAGGATGTCGGAAATAAGCAAGCCTTTTCCTGTGAATTGAGATGCTACATGCATGTGATTGAGCAAGATAATGGTCTTCGGAAAATTTGCAATTTCGTTCAATATCTCCTGTATTCTTTTTTCGAGTGTGCCTCTGTATTTTGCGTTTGTCATGAGTTTTCCCCAATCCAATTCAATAATTCGATTATAATGTATCGAATACATGGAGTTGTGTTGAATTTGGTAGGCAAATTCCTCAATAATGGCTCTTTTCCCGACACCCGGTTCGCCGATGATTAGCACATTATTTTTTTCTTTTTTGCAGAGCATTTGTGCAATCAGTCGAATTTCCGCATCACGTTCAATAGTTGGATACAGTCGGTCTTTGACCGATTTTGTAATATCTCGCCCAAAATGATTTGAGATAGGTGTTTCGGGGTCGCGTCGTTGAGTATTTCCCTCTTCAAATGTGCCGCCTCTCATGCCTTCATCATCATCTTCGGAGTCTTTTTGTATTTCATTATAAATGTAGACCAATTCTCCTTTATAACGGTCGTAATCAACATTAAGGTCGTGGAGGATTTTGGCAGCAGTGCTTTCAGTAGAGCGAAGTATCGCCAACACTAAATGTTCCAAACAAACCTCTTCGTTTTTCAATACTCCTGCTTCGAGAGGCATGATTTTTAAGGCTTTATATGCGTATTGATTAAGTGGCAATTCGTTGATTTCGGAAGGTGTGGTAGTCATTTCGTTATGCGATATATTTTCGTCTATTGCTTTTATAATGTCCCTAATATCAACACCTAATGATGTAAAAACTTTGACAGCAAAACTATCTGATTTTCGGAGAATACTTAGTAACAAATGTTGTGTATCAAGGTATCTGTGTCCTAATAATAAAGCTCCTTTTTTACTGTGAGAGATGACTTCTTTTATTGCGGGAGAAATTCTCTTTTTCATGGTTGATTGTATTTTGAGTATAAAAATTGATGAATCTAATATACGACTATTTTGTCGGCTTTTGCAAGCTCTGAATCATTTTCTTTTCGTGGCGATATTTCTTCGACGAATTTCATTTGAATGTAGACCAACGCATTAACCATACACACGCTCATCACGTTTTATTTGTTGTATAGAAAAAATATGTGGCATTTTTGTGAATTGATACATCTCAGATTAAAGGACGCTTAATTTTTTCGTACCTTTGCGCCGCTTTTTGAATGAGTAACCTTCAATGAATGAATTTTGAATGAATGAATGAATGAATCATTATTAAACCCTGATTCATTCATTCAACATTCACTCACTCACTCATTAAGATTTTACTCATTTTATAACGAAAAAAAGATGGATAATAGAAATACGGTTATAGGTTTTACGCTCATTTTCTTGTTGTTGATAGGGATGAGTTATTTTAATCGACCTTCGGAGGCTGAAATGAAGCGTCAGCAGTTTGTGCGAGATTCCATACGCATGGAACAACTACGTGCGGATAGCCTGAAGCAACTGGGTATTACGCCTGCTGAAGAAGCCGAAAAAGTAAAACAGGAACAAATCAAGCAATTACCGGACTCGTTGCGCCAAGTGGCTATGTCGGGTAAATATGGCGTATTCGCACCTGCGGGAACGGGCAAGGCAGAAGAGGTGACGTTGGAGAATGATAAGATGAAAATCACTTTCTCGACGAAGGGTGCACGTATCGTGAATGTAGATTTGAAGGGTTATCAGAAGTGGGTGAATGACGACCTTGATAATTATCACAAAGAGCAACTCAACCTGATGGCTGACCCGAAAAATAAGTTTGAATATCGCCTTCCGGTGAATTCGGCGGAGAGTCGGGAGGTGTATACGAGTGATTTGTTTTTTACGCCAACGGTGTCGGGCAATACGGTGAGTTTCAAAGCAGATGCAGGGAATGGGCGTTATTTGGAGCAGAAATTTACAGTGGCGGATGGAAGTTATATGGTCGATTATGACCTCAATTTTGTAGGATTGAATGATGTGATTGCTCGTGATGCGGAGACGATAGAATTAAAGTGGATAAATTACCTCAATAAACTCGAAAAAGACGCTTCGGCATATAGTGAAAAGAATCTTTCGACGGTTTATTTCAGAGAAGTAGATGAAGACCCCAACTACTGCTCATGTGCGAGAGATGATGAAGAGGAATCAGAGAAAAATGTGCATTGGGTGGCGAATTCGCAGCAGTTTTTCAATTCTACATTGATTGCGAAAGATAGTAAATTCAAGAGTGCGGCAGTATCTACGGAAATGTTGGATGCTGATAATGAAATTAAAAAACTGACTAATAATATTGCGCTACCTTATAATCATGCAGCCAATGAATCATTTGCGATGCAAATGTATATTGGTCCGAATGATTATAAATTATTGAAAAGTTACGACATTGATTTTGAGCAAATTATACCGTTCGGTTGGAGTATTTTCGGTTGGATAAATCGTAATCTGTTCCGTCCGCTATTTTCATTTTTGGCGGGTTTTATCCCGAATTATGGTTTGGTGATTTTGGCTTTGACCTTGATTGTGAAGGTGTTATTATTCCCATTGACGTACCGCATGTTGTACTCGCAAGCGAAGATGGGCGCACTCAAACCACAAATTGCCAAATTGAAAGAAAAGCATGGCGATGATGCTCAGAAATTGCAAATGGCGCAGATGAATCTCTACCGAGAAACGGGCGTGAGTCCATTGGGTGGTTGTATGCCGATGCTGTTGCAGATGCCGATTTGGTTTGCCTTGTATCGCTTCTTCCCGGCGTCGATTGAGTTCCGTCAGAAGAGCTTCCTTTGGGCAGATGACCTTTCTTCGTGGGATTCGATTTTGAATCTGCCATTCGACCTGCCGATGTATGGAGCGCATATTAGTTTGTTTACTTTGTTGTGGGCGGGTACGACGCTGATTTATACCTATTACAACTCGAAACACATGGATTTCAGCGCACAACCGATGATGAAATATATGCAATACGCTATGCCGCTATTTTTCATTGTGTTCTTCAATAGTTTTGCGGCGGGTCTGTGTTGTTATTTGTTTTTTAGTAATATCATAAATATTGCACAAACGATTATCACTAAGGAAGTGGTCATTGATAAAAAGAAAATTGAAGCCGAAATAGAGCAAAATAAAAAGAAACCGAAGAAGAAGGGCAGCTTCCAACAGAGTCTTGAAAAAGCGTTGAAGGAGCAGCAAGCTAAGACAGCTAAAATTGAGGCAGATAAGAAGAAAAAAGCTAAAGCGAAGAAGAAGTAATTCGTTAATTAGTGATTAGTGACTCGTGATTCGAAACCAATCAAAACCATAATTCAATGGCATCAAGTTTTACAGATTTGGATGTCTACAAAAAGTGTCGAGCATTTAGAAAAGAGATGTCTGCTGTTGTGAAAACACATTTCCCATCAGAAGAAAAATACTTATTGAGGTCGCAGATTTTAGACGCTTCACGTTCTGTTACTGCTAATCTCGCAGAAGGGCATGGTCGGTTTTATTATCAAGATACGGTTCGCTTTTGTAGAATTGCAAGAGGTTCTTTGGAAGAATCAATGGAACATTTGATTACAGCTTACGATGAAAACTACATTACATCGGAAGAATTAAAGAGTTTTAAATCAAGGTATGATGGTTGTTTGAAATTAATCAACGGCTATATCAATTATTTGAAACGAACCAAAAGAGGTGAAAGCGATACATGAAACGAATCACGAATCACAAATCACGAATCACGAATTTACGCTGGAACATTGCCCAAGCCGCTGAAATACGTTGGTGGCAAGGTTATCTGAAAAAGAAGCCTAAGGCAGATTATCTGGCGTGGAAAGGGGAATATTGGCAGGATTTGCTGGAGCGTATAGGCGTGCAGCCGCATGTGGGCGAGCGTGTGTTGGATGTTGGATGTGGTCCTGCGGGCGCATTTATGGTATTGCCTGATAATGAGGTAGATGCGGTAGATCCTTTGTTAGAAAGCTACGAAGAAAAACTGGAACATTTCGATAAAGCGGCTTATCCGAATACGACCTTTCATAGTCAACCTTTTGAGACTTTTCAAAGCGATACGCCTTATGATACAATTCTCTGCCTGAATGCAATTAATCATGTGGCGGATTTGGATTTGTGTTTTGATAAGTTGGTGAAATTGACCAATCCGGGCGGCACTTTGGTGGTGTCGATTGATGCACATAATCATGGTTTTTTCAAGCATCTTTTCCGGCTATTACCGGGCGATATTTTGCATCCGCATCAATATGATTTGAAAGAATATGAAGCGATGCTCACTTCTCGAAATTGCGACATCAAATCTTCCATTTTATTCGACGAACACTTCTTTTTTAAT
>JAHDEO010000130.1:0-1838 GCA_020628725.1 Saprospiraceae bacterium | reverse complement strand
GGCTACTAAAAAGTAAAAGAGGATGAAATCCAAGAATCCCCTTCTGCAAACACACATTGTCCAGTTGAATGGCGTTACATTATTTCAGAACGGGATACTTGACTACCATGTTTTTAGATGAAAATCCCGAATTTTTGACTTTTCAAAAATTCGGGATGATTCATATCTTGAATATAGACACACTTTGATATGTGTGATAAGACTTAGGCAACGCGAAATAAATAGAATGCAAAGTATTTACAAGTAATTTTCAGCTACCGTATTTGAATTGCTTTATAATCAAGATTGATGTAAACTATTGCTTTATAATCTTTTTAACTACATAATTGTCTATCTGGAGTATATAGATGCCCTGCGGCAGATCTGCAATATCAATGTGTTGTAAACCACTTCCATCAGCTTGAATAATTTTACTTTCTTTACCCTGAATACTAGTCAAAGAAATGATTTTAGCCTCATCAATTAATGCTTGATAATCAACAGAAATTTGAGTAGTAGCCGGATTTGGATATACTGTAATATCATCGGTGGATTCAGTACTAACTCTGCAACTTCCACCGCCTGTAAAGTAGGCAGATGACGACCACTGAGTCCAGCCTGGTCCATCACATTTAGCTTTGATTTGTGCTTCGTATGTTATACAATTTGAATTTAAGGTAATCGCGTTGTAGTGACTTGTTGTTGGAAGAAAATAAACCCAGTTGGTATTACCGACAGGTCTAAAACGAATTCGGTGTAATTCTCCTTGATGTGGGTATGCGTATACATAAGCCAAAGAGTTGTAAACAGTAAAAGAAAGGTCACATGCATGAGCAGTACATCCCTCTTCGCAGCTATCACTACCGGAGGTAATTACAGCATCACTACCGCCATACGGCAAATTATAATCAATAGTTTCTGTACAACCTGTGGCAACATCCGTAATTGATATGGAGTATCCCGAACCGTATAATTCATCAAAAATAATCGGATAAGCCTCACTGTAAATGGGGTCACATACCTCATAGTCGTCCTGATAAAAGTTGTCACCTGCTATCTGATAAACACCATTTGTGTTGATGTCAAGCGTGATTTCAAATACTTGCCCGAACGTCACATCCGTCACCGAAAAATCATATTCAAAATCACAATTACATTGTGCCGATAGGGTAGAGGCAGAACTCAAAATAAATAATGCAATCAACATTAAAAGGGATTGTTGTTTAAATTTAATCATAGTTTGTTAATTATAGTTTAATAAAATGTATTGTCCGACTATTAACCGTGTCGGGCGGTTCTTGTAGGCGCATACCGCGCCTAGCTCAGTAAACTTCCGGAAATACTGATATCTTAAAAGGATATAATTATCCCATCTCAATGAACAAGTATCTATTGGTACTTATTCACAAACATTATCAAGATAATTTTCTATTAGAAAAGTGGATAACTTGGAGTTGATTGTGTTTAATTCATTGTCTATTAGCTGATTTAGTAATGGGTAACATCTGTTGATTTATTTTTTTGTATCAAAAGGTGAAGCAATATCAAGAACTATTATCTCCACATAGCCAAATGACTGATTTAGTAAAAAATGGTCATAGTGAAAATGATACTTAATGTTATCGTTGTAAACAACTTCATTTGCTTGGTTTTCATTAAGTAGTTCTGTCAGTTTGGAATTTATTACCCATCATGTTTATTTTTTTTGAAAAAAACATTAGCTTACTACTTAATACCGTCTAGTACTTCAAGATATTTCTCGTAAATTTTTTCGTAAATAATTTGGTTCTGAAAACGCCGTTCAGCTAAATGACGACTGTGCTGCCCCATTATAGTTTTATCCTTTTGAGTTAATATTT
>JAHDEO010000129.1 GCA_020628725.1 Saprospiraceae bacterium | reverse complement strand
CACATCAAAAGTGCCTTCTTGTGCATGGCTAATTGTTGGTAAAAGTAATAAAGCGAAAATTAGGATTAATGTGATTTGTTTTAATTGATTAATGAACATGGTATTAATTTTTAGTTTAATAATATTGGCACGCAGATAGGCATACCATTTTATTGTTATTCACATATGTTTGAAGAATTTTTACAGAAGTAATTGTAAATGGAATTGACCATTTTATCAATTCAGGTAAAATCTATTAGGCTCCAAAAACCTCAATAAACAATCAATTCAAATTGTGAATAGCAAAATAGTATACCTGATAAGACATTCTATATGAATATCTTACCTAAAAAAATACTATGTCGAGTGAAGATGTTTTTTCGTAATTTGTTGTAAAGTATGTGTTTTTTTAGTAGCTAAATACGGTAAAAAGGTTGCAAGACAATCTGATGATTTTTGACAATTTTAGAGGAACAACTTTTTTATTTGCCCTCTCACACCTCAATCCTAAAGGACGCCCCACGCAAAATAAAGCGTGAGCTGTCCCTTTAGGGAATTAAAGGGTGCGCGAAAGCAAATTTCACTAAAATTGTCAAAAATCAAAAATCTTTACATTTCATCAATCCACTTCCGAATCAATTCTACACCTTCTTCGTGTACCGTCACGCGTCCGATTTCGGGCATCATCACAGCAGGATGCGTAGATTTCATTCGATGTACAAAAATCGACTCATCGCCTTTACCGGGATAGATGTCATACTTGAATGAACCCGCACCAATACCTGCCGCAACCGGTGGTTTGTAAACACCCCACTTGGTCATATCTTCCTGCTCATAAGTCAGAAACAAACCCGACGTACTCGCAGGCGATACTGCCGAATGACAGTGCCCACAATTGATGTCAAGATAGGCTTTGGCACGTAAATCAAGTTTAGCAGATTCATCGGTGTAATCCACCATACAAGGATAGGATTTCGGGTCGGTAAAATTACTGAGATAGCCCGTTTCTTGCCATTTGGCGAGTTGATTTTTGACCTCTCCCCCACCGTAATCAAAGTCATAATTCAGATTACGTGCTTTCGGTCCGATGGGCATGAGTTCTTCCTTTTGGTTGTGGCAACTTTTACATTGATTTTTATTCGGTTGAATGTAGGTGATGTCGTGCTGCTTACCGTCGTGTGTAAATGAGACGGGAATATTTGCACCCGTGATTTTGTAGGTGGCTTCGGTTTGTTCATCATTCCAAATGTAGGCGTAAGCTTGCCATTTGCCTGCCTTTTTCATCAAAAGACGTGTTTCGATAATGCGTTGTTCGCCATTTTCCGCTTCAGAATAATAGAAATTTTTAATTAAAATGGATTTATCAGGAAAATGGATTTGCAAATTTTCTGCATCCGAAATATCTGCAGATACGCCTTGCGGCATCCATACAAAGCGTGATTTTTCCGCATAATCGCTGAATAATTGGGAGACGGGTTTGTAAGGCAATACCCTTTCCGAAGGATTCATATCCGCCGGATTGCCTGTGAAAAAACCATACTCTGAAAGTGTTTTGTAGGGAATTTTATCAAAATCAATATCGTCAGGTGTAAGGGCGTCTTTTTCACATCCTCCGAAAAATAGGATTGTGAATAATAGCGCAAACGCAGTCATATTTAACCACGAAGGACACAAAGGACACGAAATTCTTAATGAACGCAGGAGGGAACTAAGTATTTGTAAGAAATTTATTATCAAATGCTTAAAATTACTTTGTGTACTTTGCGTTAGTTTTGTTTTCGTGTTCTTCGTGCGCTTAGTGGTTCGATATTTTTTCATAATTGCGTCAACATTTGCACATCCGTTTTGACACTATAGTCGCACTCAAATGGGGTGTAATCTTTGTAGGCTTTGATGTCCTTCTCGCCACCACGCAAATCAAATCTCGTGAAGTGCATCTCTTCCATTCCTTTCTCACGAATACAAATATTCATCGGGTTTTCTGAGATGTCTTTTCCCGTAGATTCGTCCCAAAAACCATCGTATACGATGTCTTGTGTTTTGCCTACGCCGTGTGCATTTTTTGCTGCGAGTAATTTACCGAAATCTTTGGTCATGTCGGGCAATGCGGCTGGTCTCTCGTACTCATTGTCGTGTATCGAAATATTTCTGGAGAAAGGTGACCAATTTGGCGCATCCATTGGAAATCCCGTGAGGTGATAACTACCAACAAACACTGCTGCTGTCTTGTTTTTTAGGATTTTATTGTTAAATACTTCTACTTCTTTTGCCGCCATGAGAATGACGCCCGAACCCGGTGGCACCATTGTAATCGTATTGCCGTTGGGTGTTTCGCTGATGGGTGTGGCGAAGTTGATGTGGTTGTTTTCGATGATTTCGTTGTTGTATACGCGGGTGCGTTTGCCGTCGGCTACGGGGAGGTCGGGCAAGTTGAAAACGAGGATGCCGGCAGAGTTGTCGTAGGCTTTGCAGTTGAATACCTCTGCATTGGTGCAATTTTCGATTTCGATGCCCGCGACATTGCCAAAAGCCGTGCAGTTTTTGACCACGATATTTTCGGATTGCCCTACATAGATGCCCGCATCGCGCGAGTGTGAGGCAACGCATTCGTCTATCACAACATTTTTGGATTTGTCGCCATTTGTCCAAGTAGCATTGATGCGGCGAAAGGTAATGCCATCGCAATTGTGCGTTTTGATACCGTCGCCGGGTGCATCATAGACCGAGAAGTCTTGCATAAGGATGTTTTTGCCGACAATTTTCATGCCTTCAGCACCAACTTTGAGCGTCTTGAAGGAAAGTATAGTCTGCTCCATACCTGCACCAATTATCTTGACATTTTCAAGGTTGTCAATGATGAGTTGTGTGCCCATTTCGTAGAATCCTGCGGGAATATTGATGGTCGTACCTGCTTCGGCGAGAATGAATTGCTCTACAAGGCTTTCTATTTCTTCGGGTGTGGCTTTGTGCATTTCAGAAGTGTCTTTGACTTCTACTTTGCCACTTTGTTTGCAAGCAAAAAAGCATAAAGACATTCCCAAAAGGAAAATAATAACAGACGAATTTAAACGAAACATATTTGAGTTACGAGTTGGCGAGTTGCGAGTTACGAGTTGGCTAAATGTATGTAGAAAAGATGTGATTTCAGCCCAAAACCCAATAGTCTGCGACCCGGATTATTTAATTTGTGATAGAATTGAATGCAATATCAGAAATATTTTTGAGAGATAAGTTGATATATGTCAATTTCAAGTTCAACCTCAACTTCAACCTCAACCTCAACCTCAATCTCAACTTCAATTTTATTTTATAATTTGCCTTTGGCAAATTTTCAATTGAAGTTGAAGTTGCGGTTGAAATTGAGGTTTTGGAGTTTATCCCCTCTCATTTTGATATTTTTTCTTGATTCTACTAAGCGTTTCTTTTGTGATGCCGAGAAAGGAGGCGAGGTGGTTTTGAGGGATTTTTTGCAAGTAATGCGGCTGTTGTTCCATGAGGTGTGCGTATTGCTGTTTGGCACTGTATGTTTGTAGACGAAATTGTCGTCTTTCCATTGCAATCATCTGCAATTCAAGCATTTCTCTAAAAAGGGTTTCGATAGCATGGTAAGTTTGTGTGAGTTTGATGAGGTCGGGGCGGGAGATGTAGAGTAGTTCGCAATCTTCAAGCGCAACTATGATTTCGTTACTCGGCATTTCCAAGACTGTACACTCCGTTACCAAGATAACATCTCCTTCAAATGAGAAGTAGATATTAATTTCATTTCCTTTGTCTGTGAGTCTGTAATGCCTTGTGATTCCTTTTTCTAAGAAGTAAATATTTTTATTGATGTCATGTAGACCAATTAAGTTTTCATCTTTGGAAAGCTCTACTTTTTTCAGCATTTGTTGAATCGCTTTGAAAGCTTCAAAGTCTTTTTGTTGGAGCATGTCAAGATATTTGGCAAAATGGTCTAACATAACACACCGAATTGTAACTATTCAGAGGTCAGAAGTCAGACCGTTTTACTGTCAGAAGTCAGATAAATTTGATTGAATAGTTGGTCTAATTTAAACTTTCCGATACAAAAACACAAAAAAAGCCTGTCGAAATCCAAGATTTTGACAGGCTTCATATTTTTCAAATCGTACTATCAGGTCGATTATTATATTTCAAAAGTCTCTCCGATTTCGGGTAATTTTATCATCTTGCCGCGCTTGCTGAATGATTCTTTTGCAGCATCTTTATCAATCACAATATAACCAAAAGTATCGTAATGACAGCCCACAATATTATCGCATTCAATGAATTCGGCGGCAATTGCTGCGTCCTCGTGTCCCATTGTAAAATTATCACCGATAGGCAAAATAGCAAAATTTAGCTTCGGGCAAGTCATTGGAATCAATTTCATATCCATCGTCAATGCAGTATCTCCCGCATGATAAAAACAGGCTTCATCATTCCAAATAACAAATCCGTGTGGGTTTCCGGCATAGCTGCCATCCGGAAAGCTACTTGAATGAATAGCATTGACTAATTTTACCGTACCAAAATCAAATTTCCATTTGCCACCGTGATTCATGGGGTGGTATTTGCAACCGCGATTCCCCATAAATACAGATGTTTCAAAACCTGATATGATGATTGCTTCATTGTTTTTAGCTATCGTTTCTGCATCTGCGATGTGGTCTTGATGTCCGTGTGTGAGTAGGATGTAATCCGCTTTTATATCGTTGATATTGATGCCTTTAGCTTTTTCGTTAGGCGTGATAAAAGGGTCGAAAAGTAAATGTTTGCCGCCAAATTCGACGCCAAAACAGGCTTGTCCGTAAAATATAATTTTCATAATTGTTGGATTGCGAATAACTTTTTTGCTACGCAAATATACAACTTAGTGAAATGTAAAAAGAAAAATTGCAGGAGATTCCATTGAAGGGGTTAATCATCCAATATCGTCAAAGCATTTGTATGTTATCTGATGTTTTATTTTCCCGAGTTTTGTTTTTTCTTACCGCCTCGATTTTTGTTTCTGTTTCTATTCCTATTTCGGTTGCGATTGTCGCCTTTTTTGTGATTTCTATCGCTTCTGCCTTTACCTTTACTTTTGTATTTTTTCTCCGGCTCATATTGGGGCGATTGACCGATGTGTTCGGGCGTTTTTATTTTAGCAACTTCTTGTTCGATAAGCGTTTCTATACTGTAAAATTTGCGTTGGTCTTTTTTATTGATAAAAGTCAAGGCTACACCTGTCGAGTCGGCGCGTGCAGTACGTCCTACACGGTGTACATAATCCTCGGCATCGCTCGGTACATCGTAATTGACCACCAAATTGATTTCCTTAATATCAATCCCTCGTGCCATAATATCCGTAGCTACAAGTACTTGCAACTGTCGATTGCGAAATTCCAACAAGACATCTTCGCGTTCTTTTTGTTCCAAATCCGAAGAAATGGCTTTGGCAGGAATGTCCGCACGTCGCAGGTCTTTCGCTATTTGACTGACCAATTTTTTCGTAGAAGCAAAGACGATAATGCTGTGATAAGCATCTTTTTTATCCTTAATCAGGTCGCGTAGTAATGCGGTTTTGTAATCGTCAAAAACTAAATAAGCCGCTTGTAGTACGCCTTCTGCGGGTTTGGAAATAGCAATATTTATTTGTTCGGGTTCATTGAGGATTTTTTTGGCGAGTTGGCGAATTTTAGGAGGCATTGTGGCTGAAAAAAGCAAATTTTGGCGTTCTTTCGGCAAATGACCAACAATGCTCATTATATCCTCAAAAAAGCCCATGTCCAACATTCGGTCTGCTTCATCGAGGATAAGATGCTCAATATCATCGAATTTCACATAGCCCATTCCCAAATGCGATAACAATCGTCCGGGCGTAGCTATGATAATATCTGCTCCTTTGGTGAGGGCTTTTTTCTGTTGTTCCCACGACATACCATCACCGCCACCATACACTGCCAGCGAACTGATACCCAAAAAGTAACCAAATCCCTCAACTTGTTGGTCAATCTGCAAAGCCAACTCACGCGTAGGTGCAATCACGAGTGTATTGCATTTTCCCACTTCGCCGGATTGCATGATTTTGTCCAAAATCGGTAATAAAAAAGCTGCGGTTTTACCCGTTCCCGTTTGGGCACAAGCAATAATATCTTTGCCATCCATTATGATAGGAATGGCTTGTTCTTGAATTGGAGTTGCTTCTTCGAAGCCCATAGCATCTAAGCCATCCAGCAATTCATAACAAAAATTAAATTCGTCGAATCTCAATGTATTAATTTTGAATTTTGAATGAGTGAGTAACAATTTTGAATGAATGAATTTTGAATGAATGAATTAAGACTCATTTTTATGACTCATTCATTCTTTCACTCAAAATTCATTCATTAATATTCACTCATTCACTCATTTTTAACGAGACCTCTCTAATATTGTTCCTTTTCATTAGGAAAATCTCGATTTTTCACGTCAGTTATATATCCTTCAACCGCCTCCTTCATGACATCATATAAGTTGGCGTATCGGCGTAAAAATCGCGGATGAAAATCCTTTGTGATGCCCAGCATATCGTGCGTAACAAGCACCTGACCATCTGTGTGTTGCCCGCCACCAATACCAATCGTTGGAATTTTGAGCGTTTCGGATACTTTTTTTCCGAGTTTAGCAGGTATTTTTTCCAGTACAATGGCAAAACAACCTATTTTTTGTAATAATTTGGCGTCTTTGATTAACTGCTCGGCTTCTGCTTCTTCTTTGGCGCGCACAGTGTAAGTACCAAATTTGTAAATCGACTGCGGCGTAAGTCCCAAATGCCCCATGACCGGTACTCCTGCCGAAAGTACGCGTTCAATACTATCTTGTACGGCTTTACCGCCTTCCATTTTGACGGCATGTGCACCGGACTCTTTCATGATACGTATCGTCGATTCCAACGCTACTCGCGAGCTGCCTTGATAATGACCAAAAGGCAAATCCACCACAACCAACGCACGCTCTATCGCACGCACAACGGATGCAGCGTGATAAATCATCTGGTCGAGTGTGATAGGCAATGTCGTTTCATGCCCTGCCATTACATTAGACGCCGAATCGCCGACTAATAACACATCCACACCTCCTGCATCCAATATTTTTGCCATTGAATAATCATAAGCCGTCAACATTGAGATGCGCTCTCCACGAGCTTTCATCGCTTGGAGGGCATGGGTCGTAATTTTTTTAAATTCTTTATGAACAGACATTTTTTAAAATTTCGGTGCAAGATAGGGTTTATAGTCGATAGTCCATAGTCCATAGTCCATAGTTTATGGTCGATGGTTAACTCGAGCATCATCGTTTATTTTATTTCTAATAAAAACTTGTTGGAATTTGGGTTTTGGAATTTGGAATTTACACAAGTTAATTATCTTCGCGCTTGTGAATACGCATCTCATTCAGCAATATCTTCGTTACTATGCGCGTGCGCGTACCCGTTATCGCGTGCATTCGCCTTTCGTTTTTGAATTGGTCAATGAAGTCTTGGAGGACGAACGTTACTTCTACGTTTTTGAGGATATTGAGCGTTTGCGTGTCAATTTGTCGAGAGACAAACGGATGTTGGAAGTCACTGATTTGGGCGCAGGTTCGCATACGACCAAATCCAATCAGCGTTCGGTACAATCCATTGCGCGTTCGGCAGTTACGCCAAGTCGTTATACGCAGTTTTTATTTAGCTTGGTACATTATCTCAAGCCAAAAACTTTGTTGGAAATGGGTACTTCGCTTGGTATTTCTACGCTTTATCAAGCAAAGGCTGATGGACGGGCGCAAGTCATTACTTTGGAGGGATGTCCCGAAATTGCTGCTATCGCACAGGAGAATTTTAAGCGATTAAAGGCAAATAATATCGAATTGATGACGGGTGATTTTTCGAATACTTTGCCTCAAGCCCTCAGTAAAATGCAACGTATCGACTATGTTTTTTTTGATGGTAATCACCGAAAAATGGCTACATTAAATTATTTTCACCAAGCCCTTAAATATGCGCACGAAGGCAGTGTTTTTGTCTTTGACGATATTTATTGGTCAGAGGAAATGATGGAAGCTTGGGAAGAAATCAAAGCACATCCGCAGGTAACACTCACCATTGACATCTTCTACATGGGTATCGTCTTTTTTAGAAAAGAACAAGTCACAAAAGAACATTTTACCTTGATAGATTCTTGGAAAAAGCCTTGGTCAATGGGCTTCTTTAACTAACTTTAACAGTATTTACTTTTCTTTTTCAAAAGTCCACTTTTACAAGTAAAAAATATCTGCAAATCAGCTTTTTACAAACAAAAATAATATTATTCAAAAGTATAGTTTTAATAAAATTCGTCTGGATAAACAAGGTAAACAACCCTATATTTAACCCCGTAACATTTTACACTAATTTCGTTAAGAAAAAATCAAGAAAACTGCTTTCTTTGCAGCCCAACACTTAATACACAGTTAACAATTACTTAATTTAGCATTAACATCAATGGAAAAAATTTTTACGCTTTTAATTACATTAACCCTATTCTTAACTCCTTTTATTTCACAAGCACAAATTACATATTACGATAATGTAGAAACACAAGTCGCTAATGGACTGGAATGTATGCCCCTCAAACAAGCACTGCACGATTTAATTGATGAGCATACCGAGAGAAGTTATACAGGAGTATTGCCGGAATTTATGTGTACTTATGATGTGGATGTCAATGGTACTATCATTGACAGATACAAAAACACATCTGAAGTTTGCTCCGGCAATTCCCTTCCCGGCTCCTTCATTCACCGTGAACATGTGATGCCCAAGTCGTGGTGGGGCGGTAGTACAAGTGTCACACATTACAAGGATTTTCACAATTTATTTCCGGCTGATGCAGGTACAAATATTTCTAAAAGTGCTCATCCGCTTGGTATCGTGGGAGGCTCGACCGGAAGTTATCCTTACACGGTTTTCCCAATGACCGATATTGGTTTGGATGGTGTGTCTTGTACTGATGTTGACCCGACAACAAGTTCTGACGATAAGGTTTTTGAACCTGATGACGGATATAAGGGCGACTTTGCACGAGTATTTTTATATATGTCCGTGCGTTATCAAGATGAAATTATCACAGAGAATTGGAAGGCAATTAATCCGATAACTACGGCGGTATTCAGCAATGATATGTTGACGATTTATGAGCCGTGCTTGCTGAGTTTGCTCCTGCAATGGCACAATCAAGACCCGCCGAGTCAACTGGAAATTGACCGAAATAATGCCATTGCAATGACTGATTATCAAGGTAATCGAAATCCTTTTATCGACCATCCTGAATATGCGAATTTGATTTGGGAAAGCACTTGCACAGGCGAACCAATGTGTATGGGCGTAGATTTAGCAATCAACTTCGATGCCGCGCCCGAACAAACCGCTTGGGAAATTTTGGATGACACCGGAAATGTAATCGCCTCATCTACGGGAACTTACACGGGCACATACGCACTCGAAACTGCTTGTTTGGCAGATGGTTGTTATAGCTTGGTCGTTTCAGATTCAGGAAATGACGGTATGTGTCCTCGTCGTACGGCTACTGTTTTGACGGGCATCAACATTTCCACTATTGGGCTTGGCGGTGTGTTTAATGGCATTCCACGTGTGGGGGCTTCTTGTGGAGATTATACGCTTACAGATGCCAATGGAACAGTCTTGGCTTCGGGCGGTGGTCGGTTCGGTAGTTCGGAGACAACTGATTTTTGTCTCTCCGGTGGTATCGCCACTTTAACTGCGCCTAATAACGATTCATTTGCTACTGATAAAATAGAGGAAACTGCTCAATTAAGTATCAATCCCAATATCGTTCAAGATGAAATTCGCATGAATTATTCTACGAAAAATAATCAAGCAGATTTTTATATTACAAATGTAAATGGACAAGTTTTAGTACAATCTTCAGGAAATGAAACGGGAGATATTACATTAAATGTAAGTCACCTGCAAGCAGGATATTATTTTGTACAGATGATTTCGGATATTGAAGTTATCACAAAGCGATTTATAGTCAGTCGTTAGTCTGTATATCGGTTAGCCGTTAATTCGTGATTCGTCAGCAATTCTCAATTTGGAATAACGCCGATAGGCGTGACCGATTTAGTAGCCCCAATTTTCAAATTGGGGTAGAAAAAAACCGCCTCAATTGGAGTACCGTAGGTACGATTCATTCCAAATCTACTATGAACCGTGCCTACGGCACTCCAAAGTGGGGGAAATCATTGTTCCCCAACTTGAAAGTTGGGGCTACCAAATGCTTCGTGTCTAACGACACTGTTCAAAAATGCCAAATTGAGAATTGCTGGTTGTTCGTGAATTCATTTTATAACACATTGATAATGAATCGCAAATACACGAATTAACGACTAACAACTAAGGATATTAGGAACAGTATTTGCAGGCAATTAACCTCGTAACATTTTATCTTAATTTCGCTAAAAAAGCTGAAAAAAACCACTTCCTTTACAAGCCAAACTTTATTACACATTTAACATTAACATTAATGAAAAAAAAAATCACGCTTTTTATCGCATTAATCTTCCTCACGACTCCTTTTATTCTACAAGCACAAGGCACATACTATAATAATGTAGAAGTACAAGTTGCCAATGGGTTAAATTGTATGCCACTCAAGCAAGCACTACACGATTTGATTGACGGGCATACGGTACGCAGTTACGGTGACGTGAACTCTTTTATGTGTGCCTATGACACCGACGCAAGCGGTAATGTCCTCGACCGCTACAAAGGCAATAATGTACCCTGTTCGGGCGGTGGTCTTGACTTCAGCCTCCTGAATCGCGAGCATGTGCTTCCACGCTCATGGTGGGGAGGCAGCACTTCCGTTACTCAATACACTGATTTCCACAATCTATTTCCGTCTGATGTACAAGCAAATAGCGACAAAAGTGGCTATCCGCTTGGCGAGGTAGGCTCTTCTATTGGCAATTATCCTTGTCCGAGTTTTCCATTTACGGATATAGGTTTGGACGGGCTGAGTTGTACAAACATTAATGCAGGAACAAATTTTGACGATAATGTTTTTGAGCCGGATAATTCTTATAAAGGCGATTTTGCGCGAGTATATCTCTACATGGCAGTACGTTATCAAGATGAGATTATTTCGGGAAATTGGAAAGGTACAAATTCGACAACTTTCGCAGTTTTCAGCAATGATATTTTGACGATTTATGAGCCGTGTTTGTTGGCTTTGATGTTGCAATGGCACAATCAAGACCCGCCAAGCCAATTGGAAATTGACCGCAATAATGCTATTGCACTCGCTTCCAATCAAGGTAATCGCAATCCATTCATTGACCATCCTGAATATGCGGATTTGATTTGGAATGCGACTTGTACGGGCAATCCTCCTCCACCTGAACCACTCTGTGAAACTACCCTCAACAACTGTGACTGGACTCCCGTTTCGGTGACCACCAATAGTGGCTCACAACCTACATGGTCTTGTACAGCAGGTAGTTACGACATTAATGCTTTTACCAATTCAAATAATCCGAGTGAGCAATGGTTGGTCTACGGACCGGTAGATATAACCGGAACAAGTGTAGCCAATCTGGTATTGGATATTGTAGAAGGCTTCTCCGGTCCTGAGTTAGAATTTCTTTGGAATGCGACCTCAAACAATCCAACTGCGGCAGGCTGGAACTCGGTGGACATGGCAGGTAATGCGACGGTATCAGGATACAGTGTCAATTATTCATCAGCTATTGGCAATTCAGCGGTTTATCTCGGCATCAAGTACACTGCAACAGGTGCGGCAGGCGGTACGCACTCGTTCACACTTTCCAATTTCAGATATCAGGAAAGTTGTTGTGCAGGTGTGGATTTGGCAATTAATTTTGATGCTGCACCGCAACAAACGGCTTGGGAAATTTTGGATGATAGCGGAAATATAGTTGCTTCATCAACAGATACTTACTCCGGTACATCTGTGCTTGAAACAGCTTGTTTGGCTGACGGTTGTTACAGTCTTGTAGTGACAGATTCAGGAAATGATGGTATGTGTCCTCGTCGTACAAGTACTGTTTTGACAGGTATCAATATCGCAAGTATTGGGCTTGGCGGTGTGTTTAATGGTATCCCTCGTGTGGCGCAGAATTGTGGTGATTATACACTTACAGATGCCAATGGTACGGTACTCGCTTCGGGTGGCGGCAGATTTGGCAGTTCTGAAACGAGTGTTTTTTGTATCGCAGGCGGTGTAGCTGAATTGGTTGCACCAAGCAATGGCACATACTCCAAATCAGAAACTTATAATGAGGATATTCAACTCCAAATCATCCCCAATATGGCACAAGACCAGATTAATGTGTATTATTCAAACAGCAATGAAAATGCAGAAATTTATATTGTAGATGTAAATGGACGTGTTTTGAGTCAACATTCAACAAATAGATTTGAGAACAATATACAATTGAATGTCAGCGACTTGCAGGCAGGATATTATTTTGTGCAGATGATTTCTATAAATGGGGTTATCGCCAAAAAATTCGTAAAAATATAAATCAAATGTAGAGACGCGATTAATCGCGTCTCTACATCGTTTTATTATTTTTCGCCCTTCAAAATATTTCTTGAAATGACTAATTTTTGAATCTCAGAAGTCCCCTCTCCTATCGTACACAATTTAGAATCACGATAAAATTTCTCTACCGGAAAATCTTTGGTGTAACCGTATCCACCGTGAATTTGAACGGCATCCGTTGCAATTTCCACACAAATTTCAGAAGCGTAATACTTCGCTATCGCAGAACTTGTCGTTACTTTCTGTCCGGTATTTTTCAAATGTGCGGCTTTGCGCGTGAGCAATTCTGCTGCCTGAATCTTGGTAAGCATATCCGCCAATTTGAATGAAATCGCTTGGAACTTCGCAATCGGTTTTCCGAATTGTTCGCGCTCTTTCGCATACTTCACCGATGCGTCATAAGCTCCTTTCGCAATACCTAATGACAATGCCGCAATAGAGATACGTCCGCCATCAAGTACTTTCATAGCTTGAATGAAGCCGTCTCCTTCATTGCCCAACATTTGGCTTTTGTGTACACGACAATTTTCAAATATCAATTCGGCAGTCTCACTGGCACGCATACCGAGTTTATTTTCCTTCTTTCCGGCACTGAATCCGGGCGTTCCATGCTCTATAATAAACGCCGACATGCCATGACTATCCAATAATTCTCCGGTACGCACAATCACTACCGCACAATCGCCCGATTTGCCATGCGTAATCCAGTTTTTTGTACCGTTAATAACGTAATGGTCGCCGTCTTTTTCCGCTACACAACGCATACGACCTGCATCGCTACCTGTATTTGCCTCAGTCAATCCCCATGCACCTATCCACTGTCCGGTAGCAAGTTTCGGTAAATATTTTTTCTTTTGCTCTTCATTTCCGAATTGCAAAATATGTCCTGTACATAGCGAGTTGTGCGCTGCTACTGAAAGACCAATCGAGCTACATACCCTCGCAACTTCCTCAATTACAGTGATATACTCTTGATAGCCCAATCCTGCTCCGCCGTATTCTTCAGGCACGAGTACGCCGAGAAAACCCATTTCACCGAGTTTGTGCATGACATCTTTCGGAAAATGTTGAGTCTCGTCCCACTCCATCATATGAGGTCTGATATATTGTTCAGCAAAATCACGCGCACTATCTGCGATGATTTTTAAGTCGTCTTGTACTTCCGCTACTTGTACCATTTGTTTTATATTTGTTTAAAAAAGCGAACAAAATTACGTTTTTTTGAGTAATTTTTATAAAAATTTGGTTTGAAAAACCTCTGATTATTTAAACGTAAAATTGATAAACTATGTTTCGTCATCCAACCGACGAAAAAACACGTTCATAAAACGCTTTCAACGTCTTTTCCTCTTCTTCCCAAACATAGATTTTGGCAGCTTGTTCACAAGCTGATTTTAACTTGTTATACAATTCTTTATCAATCAAAAGTCGCTTTATGGCATCCACGACATCTTTCGTTTCTAATTTATCTAACGCTAAACCCACTTCATATTCATTCAAAATTTTTCGTGTTTCGGGATAATCCATATTTATAGACGGAACACCCGCCTGAATGTAATCCAAAAACTTGTTCGATAAAGCATAATAATAGTTCAAGCCCTTGTTTTCCAACAAATTTAGTCCAATCGTTGCTTGCGGTGTCAGTTCATGTAAATCGGAAGGCTCAACATAACCCAAAAATTTCACACGGTCAGTCACACCTAATTTCTTCGTCAATTCACGCAATTCCTGCGACAAATCCCCTTCTCCTGCCAACCACAATTCTGCTCCGTCAATTTCCTGCATCGCTTCAATCGCTTCGGCTACTCCCCTACCCTCGTTGAGTGCACCTTGATACAAGATGACTGCGTTCTTTGTTCGTCGTTCGCCGTTCGTCGTCCACCATCCACCGTCCACCGTCCACCGTCTAATCGGCGCATTTCTTACCACGTCAAACTTTGTACCGTACTCATTTTCAAATATTTCTGCAAGGCTGTCGCATACCGTATACGCATATTGTGTGCGTGGAATAGTGAGTAGAGCAATGCGTTCCCAAACCTTTTTAATGCGTGGTCTATCAACTACTTCAGGCACTTCGGTGAAATATTCGTGAGCATCATAGATAAGTTTCTTTCGACGTAACTTGGTCGTAAAAAAGGCAGGTAAAATCGTATCTAAATCAATCGCGCACACTGCATCTGTTTTTGCAAAAAGCAAATAAAAAAACAAACGTATATTATATTCAAGATAAAATAATTTTCCTTTCTTGAAATAGCAATACAGGCGTTTTTGCCCGAAAGAAAAGTCGCGTAAAGACTTGGAAGTAGGCAGTTTGCGACCAATGAGTTGCACTTCGTATCCTGCATGTGCGAGTGTGGTGCAGATGCGTTGCATACGCTGGTCGTAGGTGAGGTCATTGGTGACAGTGAGGAGGATTCGCGGCATTGTGGCGACTTACTTTTCGCTTATTTTTCCGCAAAAATACGCATTTTTTCTACAACGGAATCACCCTTTCCAATACAAGATATTATCCTCATTAATTCGCAGGAAGCCATTATCCAACAAATAGTCAATCGTTTTCAAAACTTGTTGCTCTTTTGTCGTGGGAAATCGCTTGACTAACTCCTTCATTTCAGTGGGATTTCCCTGTAATTGTATTTGAATTTTACCCTTGTAGAAATCATAATCTTTTTCGGATAATTTTTCGTCTAAACGTCCCAAACAGACATCACAAACGCCACATTTAGGCGCGTTTTTTTCGGCAAAATATTCTAATAATAATTGGCTACGACAACGGGCGGTAGTGGCGTAATTTATGGCAGATTGAATGTTGTTGTGATAACGTTCTTTTCGGAAATTATATAATTCGGAATTAATACTCAAATTCTCCGTCGGTACACGCTCACGGATGAATATCAACTGCGGGTCTTCGCGCTGTGGCACGTATTCAATGATACCTTCTTGTGCCATTTGTGTTAAATGTTTTTTCAGAATATCGTAAGGCACTTTTATAAATTTCGCTAATTGTTTTTCATTGATTTTAATATGATTAGCAAATGAACCTTGATAAGTGCGAAGTATCGTGCGAATGAGATTATCCAGTTTCGGGTGTTCAACTTGATATTTATATAATTCTTCTTGCGAAACAATCACTTTCAAGGTAGCCGGTTCAAAAACGCTATCCGTTAGCGCAATCCAACCTTCATCTTTCAACACTTTCAGGCAATGATGTGTCTGTAAAATATTTAATTTGTAAGTCTGTGCAAATTCGACAATATCAAAGGCGTAACTGTTCCCCTTGCCGCCTCCCGTTGCCAACTGAAAGTAACTACCCAATGCCCGATACACCTGACGAATCGCCGCCATATCAGGAAAGGATTGTTCGTATGTTTTTTCTAAATATTGTTTATCCAAATCATCATA
>JAHDEO010000663.1 GCA_020628725.1 Saprospiraceae bacterium | reverse complement strand
TCGCTTTCTATATTGGTGTAGTCGGTATCATTCCAATTTGCGCCTTCTGAGCCTGTGTGGTTCCAGGGCGCATTGAGATAAGGGTGTCCGGCAGGTGTGGGCGTAGCGAGGTCGCTGACGGGCGTTTGTCCGGGCAGCAGACCACGTGTGCCGAGTGTGGTAGTCATTTCTCGCAAAGCAGGGTCATAACTACCTTCAAGCCAAGTGTGTAGTTCGGCTTTTATCGGTGTATCGCCATTGACATCAGCCGGACAGTCGGAGCAGTAAGTATAACGCGAACCGTCTATTTTGATACCACCGCTTCCCTTCTCGGTAATCGTTACATTCGGATTACCGGATTTGTTGATAAAACAAAATTCCTGCATGGTGTATAGACTGTCTTGCGTCGGGTTGGCAAAGTACGTTGTCTCACTACCCATATCAAATTTGACCAAGCCGTCTTCATCACTGAATCCGAGTGTGACACATATTTCGCCGCCTGCTGTAATGTTGGGAAATGCCAAATTAAGCGTATCCAAATAGCCGAAATAGTTGGTAATACTGCCATCGGGTGCGCCATCGGCTCTTTCGGGGTTATTGAAACCAACGGAGGAGACATAAGCCCCATTATCGCTTGCCGAATCATAGATACAATTACAATCCGGAGAGTTGTATTTGGGGTCGCCCGGACTACAGGGACAGTAACTATACGTCGAGCCATCCACACTAACTGCACCACTACCAATATCTCTTACAATCACGGTTTGCTCACCTTCGGTGAGTGTTTCGAAGCAAAATTCTTGTGGCTGATAATTTTCTAAACCACTGAAATTCAGATATGTAAATGAATTATTATTTACACTGAAATTGACGATACCGCCGGCATACTGAAAACCAACTGTAATACAAATTTCTTCTCCGGCAGCCAGATAAGGGAACGACAAGAAAAGACTATCTTCATATCCTATGTATACATTCATTTTGCCATCAGGCAGACCGTCGGCAAAACCGGGAGTGCCTCCTACACGGATTTCTTGCGTGACTTTTCCTCCCGCGATTGCCGTATTGACGGGGCAATTGCAGGCAACATTGCTGATTTGTCCCTCATTACCAATGCAAGGTGCAAAATCATTGATGTCACCATTGACATTATTGACGCCATCGGTGTCGCAGTCATTGGTGGGTAGCGCAAGCCAAGCAGAAGGCTCATTGCCGTCGATGATACCATCTGCGGTGCAGGGGTCGTTGGGAGCAGTGTCTTCGAGGTCGCATACACCGTCGTTGTCGCTATCGGTGGCGAGTTGTCCTTTACAATCACATGCACTCGTCCATACGTCATTTTCTGTGCATACAAGCCCATCATCACATGGTGTACCGATGAGTCGATTGTCAAAATTAGGGCAATCGTCAATAGCATCGCATATTTCGTCATTATCGGCATCTGGCGCACCTGCGAGGCAGTTGCAATCTTCGGGTGCACCTGCGTCAATCCAAGTTTGGAGCAAATCGAGTTCAATCTCATCAATTTGTCCGCCTACTCGCTGATTCATGGAAGGTATGCCAATAGGTCCATCACATCCGGCGTAGCCGCTAATGGTGATAATATCCGTCAAAGTCGTACCTGTGAGGATGTTCGTACCACATTTGTTGCCTCCTGCGGTAGCGGTTTCATAAGTCAATAGATTAAGTCCGCCAAGCGCATTATCACCGTGGCATCCGGTACAGCCATTGTCTCTGAAAATTGCGCCAACTTCTTCCCAACCTAATAAGCCATTATCGCAATAATCATCTGCATTGGCAACATATCCTGCGGGTTGGCTGCAATCTTTAATAGAAGTGTCAACATGCCCGAAACCATCACCATCAGCGTCGAGATACCAAGTTGTTGCGCCCGGTCCATTGCAATCACCACATTCGTCGATTATGCCGTAGCAGGCATCGGGATTGATTTGAAGTTGAACTTCTGCAAGAGAGATACAATCGGGATGTCCGTGATTATTGAACATTACAAATAGTACCTTTTTCACAAAGACATCCTCAAATTCTGTTGCAAATTGATAACCTTCGTAATCGTCTTGCTCGTTGGCTTTGGGGAGTGTTAGGGTGATAGCATTTTTTACCCAATTGGTGCCATCTACCGTGTAGTCGATATGGAGCGAGCTTGCACCCATGCTACTCTCGCCTGTTCGATTGGCATTCCAAATGCGTATGCTGTCAACGCTTTGCGGTTGATGAAATTCGTATTCTAACCAGTGTTGGGGGGTGACTCTGACGGGGCTGGGCGGCAATGTTTTTTCGCACGATACCCAGCTTTTATTCCAGTAATTACTCGAATCATCGCACTGTGCTATCGCCAAATTTGATAAGAGCATAAAGCACAAAATGAGGTAAAGGTAATTGGTGCGGATAGATGCCCGATATTTTAGAAATGACTGACGTCTTATTTGTTTTTGATTATTATTTAAATAAATATTATTATGAATCATTGTTAATTTCTTTTAATAAGGGCAAACGCATGAAAATATTTTGTCCCGATGGGACAATGAAAAATGTTA
>JAHDEO010000662.1 GCA_020628725.1 Saprospiraceae bacterium | reverse complement strand
TTACATATTTCAACGAACTTTTTTACTTTTTCAAATATACGAGCATGTTTAAAATAAAAAAACCCTCTCGAAAAATCGAGAGGGCTTAGTAAGTTCCCTTTTGGATACGGGGACTCTAATAGGGCTTCCGAGTGCTCAGTGAGTATGAACACTGCAAGTTATTCCGCTTTAATAAACTTCTGTACCTCAGTTGTCCAATTTTCACCTTGAACTCTGAGGAAATATGTCGTGCTTGTCTGCAAATCAGTCGTTTCAATCGTCAAAAGATTCGCACCTTCTGTGATAGAAATGGTTTGTTCGCTGACTGTTCTGCCCATTTTATCAATGATATATGCTTGTACTTCACGCTCCGTAGTTGGAATCGTCATTTGAATGAACAGCTTATCTACAACAGGGTTCGGATATACATCTGTGATGGCTACCGTTTGCTCGAAGCAAGTAGATTTGACCACGATAACATCCGAGTAATCATAAGAACCATCTATATCGACAATCTTTAAACGGTAGTAATTTACCGGTTTAATATTTTCATCTATGTAATCATAATCTGCACCTGTGGCAGTACTGCCCATTGATTCTGCTTTTGCGATAGCTTGGAAATTGACACCATCGTAGCTTCTCTCAACATCAAAATAATTGAAATTGCTCTCGGTAGCTGTTTCCCACTTCAACTTAATGGTACAATTATCATCAAATCCTGCAAATTCCTTCAATTCAACAGGAAGACCTGCATCACATTCGCCTTCGTCTATGTAATCAGGGATACCGTCACCATCTGCATCGGTCAAGGTGCAGTTCAAAACGCCCGAATCTGCTTCCGTTTCTGCGCTGTCTGCCAAGCCGTTTTCTCCTACCTCACCTATCAACATACCATTTTCATCGTAGTCCAAACCGTGACATGCCTCAGCAGCATCAGGACAGCCGTCATTATCAGAGTCAGAATCTAAGTAATCCGGTATACCATCGCCGTCGGTATCAAGTGGCATACAAGTTTCAAAATTAGAAACGGAGAATGAACCACCTTCTGTAAACTCAGCACCCCCAACTGCAAAATCATAAAAGACAATTTCGATTTCATCTACGGGTTCGGGGAAGCAAATTCGGATACCACCTCTGTCGGAGTTTGTAATATTGGCTTCGGGCGGTGTACATTGCGAACGCCATGTATTATTGCCCTGCCAAACCGGACAAGCCGGGTCTGGTGTTGTATTCGTCAAAGCAAAATCAACTTCTGAAAGGTTGATAGTACTGCCCATCAATTTACCGTTGATAATTACCTCGTCATTTCTATCTAAATCGTTGAAAAAGAAGCATAAATCTTCGACAGGCTCAGAAAGGCGATAGGTGGTATTGACGTGCTGTCCCGGTCCGGGTGCAGTCTGGTCGATACCTGTACGTACTGCGTATGTCGAGCTGAGTTGTGAGTTATTGATGACATACTCATCCTGAGTCGCACCACCTACATACAAAGGCGCATCCAAAGTCAAAATTGCATCGCCTACCATATATGGCGTTTCGCCATTATTAATCGCATCAGCAGGATTCGTACTTTGGTCATCTAACTGAAAATCAGTGACGAATGTATTATTTGCACAATCTTTTTCGATGTTATCAGGAATACCATCATTGTCTTCGTCTAAGTCAAATGAACCAACTGTACCGTCTTGATCTACATCTGCAATGATGCTTTCACGTTCGGTTGGTGCACAAGCTGTCATATCCGTCACCGTAAACGAACCACCTGCGATAAAACCCGCAGCGGCACTATCATGATAAAAGATAAATTCTAAAGCATCAACAGCGTTGGAAAATTTAAAATCAATTCCGCCATCAACGCTATTGTTGAGATTGGCACCGAAGCATCTTGATTTAAATGTGTTGTTGTCGATGTATTCGGCGCAGGGAGCTATGCCGAGAATCGTATAATTTTCAGCAGTAATCGGAATCACCTCGCCATTATAGATTGCATTGACAATGACTTCATCGTGGCGGTCGATGTCCAATAATCTGAAATTCAATTCTTCAAGGTCATTCGAGAAGTAGAAGGTGAAGTTGACGAAGTCATCTGCACCCGCCGAATTAAAAAGTCCAATGTGTGGTCCAACAGAACCATTCAAGTGAAAGTCATGGATAAAGTACTCATCTTCAGTAGCATTACCCGAAAAGTAGCGCGAAACCAATACCCGTCCGCCTCCAAGTGTCATTTCGGCAGCATTGATGTCTATGACCGGATTTGTGCTGCCGTTTAGTGAGGTAAAATTGAGTTGGTCGGTTTGGTCGCATTGTGCTGTTAAAGGAGTATTCGCAACCGTTAATAATGCGAAAATTAGTGTACACAAAACAGTAAATGCAGTGTTACTTGTCTTGCGCGGAGTTAAGTGGATAAATTTCATTTTGATAACTTGTTTTTGTTTTGTGAAAAAAATTACAAGCGGATAACGGAGACGGTTTTAAAACCTTATTTGAAAAAATTTTACAAAAAATATCAAAAATCTGGGAAAAATTCTCTTCCAAGAAAAGAACTAAAAAACAAATCTGT
>JAHDEO010000128.1 GCA_020628725.1 Saprospiraceae bacterium | reverse complement strand
CATTATCGCATTGTAGCATTATCATGAAGTACAAAATATCAAAACCTAACAAGCAACTAAAAGGCGAAATCACCTTAGATGGTTCTAAGAGTATCAGCAATCGCGCCTTGATTATTCGTGCCTTATCAGGGCTAGATTTTCCGATTTACGGACTGGGTGATTCGCAAGATACTCAGACACTTATACGACTTTTGAGCAGCAATGAAGAAGTGTTGGACGCAGGACCAGCGGGTACGACTTTTCGTTTTCTGACGGCGTATCTCTCTATGCGCAAAGGTACGAAAGTCCTGACCGGTTCCGCACGGATGAAGCAACGCCCGATAGGTATTTTGGTGGATTGCTTACGCGAATTGGGCGCAAATATTGAATACGAAGAAAAAGAAGGCTACCCTCCCCTACGCATCCATTCACCACATCCCTTTAAAGCTAATGCTCATATCAACATTCCTGCTACGGTCAGCAGTCAATATATTTCGGCTTTGTTGATGATTGCGCCTTGTTTGTCGGGTGGTTTGCGTTTGCAATTGGAAGGGGAAGTCGTATCGCGTCCTTATATCGAAATGACGCTCCGCACAATGGCAAGCTTTGGTGTGCAACACACTTGGGAAGGCGATACCATTCACATTAAAGAACAAGCCTATCAAGCACAGCAGTTTACAGTCGAAGCCGATTGGTCGGCAGCTTCTTACTACTATGCATTGGCAGCTTTTTCTGATGAGACAGACTTGTATCTCAACGGTTTGCACAAAGAAAGCTGGCAGGCGGATGCTGATATTGTACCCATCATGGAGCAGTTTGGTGTGCAGACCCGTTTTACAGAAAAAGGCGTTCATTTAACTAAAACCTCCACCGACATTTCCAATTTTCAATATAATTTTTTGAATTGCCCGGACATCGCACAGACCCTTGCGGTTGTATGTGCAGGAAGAGGTTGTGCCGCGCAAATGGAGGGACTTCAAACTCTAAAAATAAAAGAAACCGACCGCATACAAGCCCTTATCACAGAGTTCAAAAAAATCAATGTAGAAGCAGAAGAAATCAACGAAAACACCCTACACATCAACTCGTCAACTCATCAACTCATTAACTCGTCAACTCATCAGATACCAATTTTCGACACTTATCACGACCATCGAATGGCTATGATTTTTGCTACGCTCGCCTTAGTCGTTGGTGAAGTGGTGATTGATGACCCGCTTGTGGTGGGTAAGTCGTATCCGGCATTTTGGGATGATTTGAAGACATTGGGGTTTGATGTGCTGACGAGTTGATGAGTTGACGAATTTATGAATTATTGTTTTCGTCAACACATCAAACACCATTCACCGAGTAATGACCACACGATGCACTCCCCCAACATAGCCATCCACCATAAGCTGACACAGATACACCCCCGATACCCACTTGTGCGTATCTACCTGCACACTACCTGCGATACCCGTGAGGACTTGCTCATGCACCATGCGCCCCGCTACATCTGTGACCGCAAGCGAGATACGACTCACCGACTGCCCGATGTCGTATGATAGTGTGACGGATTCTTTTGCAGGATTGGGATAGATAGACATCTCCTTGACGGATAGCTGCAGAGAGATGATAGATACTGGGTCATCTTCCTGACAGTCTGCCTCGAAGCAGCCGTATTCATCCAGTTTAAGGACAAAGCCCGATTGGGTAAATTCAGGAAAAACCGTGCCCGGCTGTGCCACAAACTCTCCGGTAGCTATCAAACCACCATCCGAAGTTTGACTAATACCTTTCATGAGATAATAAAAAGTTTGGTCATCATTGGATTCAAAGCCCAATGGATTGATACGCCTTGCCCATATCACTTCTGCTTCTTGATTGATTTTGATAATGCCGTTGTGATAAATCATTACAAAATTATCATCAGCCAATCGAATCATTTGTTCAATCAAGTAAAAGTCGTATGCTACATCCCACAAGTCAATTTCTTCTTGTATATTTTTCTCCCACAGTTTATTCCCATTAGGGTCTATTTTGGCAAACCATATGGTGGCATCGGGATTTCTTTGGTAGCTTACATTACCGTAGGGAACATCCCAAAAATTATCTGCCCATGCACAGAGGTAGTTACCATCATCGGTAGGCTGCAAAACGAGATACTCCGAAGTATAAGGTAAGCCCACACCTCCGGGATAGATACGCCATTGTTGCTCACCGACACTATCTACTTTGATGATGGTCGCTACGTCGTGGTCGTCAAGTCCCGGTCCGCCAGTCAATCGCTCCTCATTATTCGTAAAAATATACCCCCCCTCATCAGTTGAGATAAGGTGACGTACATCCATCCAGCAGTTACCTGAACAAGAAAAGCTATTTTCCCAAAGAATATTATCACTTTCATCTGTTTTCATTAATATTGAGTGTACCTTATTATCGGACAGATAGTTAGCACTGTACATCATATTATTATCATAATCACTTGGTTGAGCAGTTCTAAATTGAGTAGAGTTTTCAAAAGGAGCGTACATCCAATTATTTTCCAAATTTACTGTGAAATCATCATTGAAACTCAATTTAATACCAATCGAATGTAGTGTCTCCTGTGAATAGGTTATCGTTCCTGCGATGATTCTTTCTCCAAAATTATTGGTGGTAACTGCCTGTTGAAATGAAAACTCGGTAGTGTTTGTCGAGTCTAGCTTAAATATCCATTCGTCCAGTACACTACCTTGCTTATCTAATTTAGTGAATTGTAAATGATTTTGAAAAGTTCCTGTAAATCCTAACCCTATTGAAATATAGGATTCGTTATATTCTAAAGCAGCCATATCTTTCCATCCTTCTGTCAATACAAAGAACCTTGACTGACTATAAATGAAGCTATTGACAATAACCAATATTAATAACGAAAAATAGATTTGTTTCATAGAAATATAATAGCCCGACCGCAATTTATTTACGGTCGGGAATGAACAATAAGGTATTATTTGATAAGGATGAATTTTTCTGTTTTCACGGTTTTTGAGTTATTACTAATCGTACAGAAATATTGTCCTGTCGCGAGGTTATTGGTAATTATGATTAATTCATCTCGTGGATAATTCAGTTCCTTTTGATATACGACCTGACCATTTACATTGGTGATAGCCAATAAGGAAGCCCCTGAAAACCCTGTAATAGCATAGTCCACAGTCAGATATTCGTCTGCCGGATTAGGGTAAAGAAGTAGTTTATCCTCACTAATTTCCTCCTCAATGTATTGTGCAATTCTAAGTTCTTGTTCAACTTCTTCGGGAAAATAAACAGGTTCTTGATAAGTATCAATGCCATTTAAGCGAAAAAACTCGTTACTCGCTACTCGGCACTCGAAACTCATCCTTCCACGAGCCTTGTATAGTATTGGATGCATCGATGGTAGTCAGTCGTTGAATGAAATCTTTTCGGGAAATCGGTTCTGCACCTAAGCTGATGAGATGATTCGTACCTTGTTGGCAATCAACAAGTTCAAAACCTCGCTCTTCGAGTTGTCGTACCAATTGGATGAAACCTGTTTTGGAGGCATTACTGACTTTGGCAAACATAGATTCTCCGAAAAAGAATTTGCCTAAAGCTACGCCGTATAATCCGCCGACCAGTTCGCCTTCCTGCCAAACTTCCACGGAATGGGCAAAACCCGCCTCATGTAAATCGCAGTAGGCTTCGAGCATATCTTCGGTAATCCAAGTGCCGTATTGACCATTGCGGCGTGTGTCACGACATTGGGTGATTACTGCTTTGAATTCGGTATCGTAAGTCACCTCAAAAATCTCATCGCGCAAGACCTTCCGCATACTTTTAGAGACTTTCAATTTATCGGGAAAAATAACATAACGCGGATTGGGCGACCACCAAAGAATGGGTTCGTGTTCATTGAACCACGGAAAAATCCCCATACGATACGCCAATATCAGACGATTGACCGACAGGTCACCGCCAATGGCGAGTATTCCATCGTTCCACGCATAATTTGGGTCGGGAAACCACAATGAATCGTCCAATTGGTATACAGGCATAGTTCTTAGTTCGTAATTCTTTCTGACAAACGGTTTTATTTCATTCTTATTTAACGAGAAAGTAATCAGATAGTTGCTCTAATTCACGATTTGACATTCCAATCGAATTACTATATATTTAATACATAAATTTAAATTCACACAACCACTTCTAACGAGTTCGCATCCATATAAAAAAATGATAATCAGTATTTTATTTTACATACTATTTAAAAACAAATAAAAAGAATTATACAGTATTTAGATAAAAATGATACAAAAAAAATGTGACAATTCCTATACATACCTCGTCACTATTTAGTAATTCTTCGACATGAATATCAGGAGATGAGCAAAGAAATTGAAATTTGCACAAAAAGTATTGATTTCTTTGCAACAAAATTCTCAAAAATCGGTACTTATTATTGGGTGATTGGTTTATTGAGTTAAATGAGTCCATTAAGTTCATAAGGTAAATCGGTATTTCGCTACGCGAAATTTATCAAACAACTACGTCCCAATGAACTTAATTAAACTTTATGAACTCAATAAACGACAAGCCACCCCGACAGGAAACATAAAACACGCTATCCTCGCCATTTGCCAAGTCCCTGACAATAACACATTACTTTAATTAATTAACTTAGGAAATAAATTTTTCAAATGACTAAGCATTTGTACTTAATCGCTTGCTTGTGTATGCTGTTCTCGCAAGCCAACGCTCAGGATGGTCAATTTGACCTACACTTTCTACTCAACCAAATAGATTGTGAAAATATGAAGGTCAGCGCAGACATCACGCTCAAGGCGAGTGACAATGGTTCGACTTTCAACATCGCCGAACAAAACTATCGGATGTCTTTTCCGAGAAATGCAGTTGCTAATCCCATGATTCTCGAAGAACTGGATCTGGGTGGCTATACCCAACTCCCTGACGGAACAAACGTCCTCTACAGTCCGCACTCACTTGTGGGCAGTATTGACACCGTATTGTCGTATAATGTTGAATTACAGAGTGATGACGGGATGCCCGTCAGTGCATCCGAGTGGACGGGTGTAGGTAGATTGCAATTCGATATTGTAGATGCGACAAAGTGTTTGAACCTCATCTGGCATACTTATGCTGAGGAGCATTATCCCAATACCGTTGTCGTCGAAAAATTCAACGGCGGCTTGCATGTGGTGCGCGAGGGTATTTATGCAGACCTTGATGTATGTTTCTATGACTTCTGTTCGGTCGCACCTACGGCTTATGATGACTACATCAATACGCTGCAAGATGAAACAATGACTGTCAATGTATTGGACAATGACATCGACCTCAATGATGATTTGGATGCAAGCACATTCAGCCTCATCAGCACACCGCCTACACAGCAAATGACCGTAACCACTACCACCAATCCCGGTGAGTTAGTTTGTGTACCTGCGGCTGGTTTTATCGGCGAAGTGGCGCCATTTGAATACAGCATTTGCGACATGGATGGTCAGTGTACTACAGCTAAAGTGTATATCACTGTCGAAGAGATGGTTACAAGTATCAACGAGCCGGAAAGTCGCTACGATATTCAGTTGTCTCCTACCGCAGCGAATGATTTTATTACGGTTCAATACCTCAATATTCCTGTTCAATCTGAGGCGCAAATCATCATCACGGATGTCAACGGGCGTATTCTTGACACACATAATAAGCTTATCGCCAACAACCCAACTTATCGCTTTGAAGTAGCCAATCTTCCACAAGGCGTCTATTTCCTCAATACATTAATTGAAGGTGAATGGGTAGCGAAGAAATTTGTTAAAATCTAAATAGAAACCAAAGAAATAATTATATTTGAGATTAATATATGCCTCACATTAATCAACTGCGGACGCGCGAGCTTGCTCGCGCGTTTTTTTTGTTTGCAAAATGAGGGCATATCCCCTGCGGGGTCGGGCTATCCGGCACTCTCTCCGTTCCGCTATCGCTCCACTTCGTTCAGACAACACCTCCTATCCCTTACGCAACAATCGCCCCTCACAACTCCTTAAAAATGAATTAATTACTAAAATTACACTTGACATTTATACGGACAGGTCGCGACCTGTCCCTAACAAACTTTACAGCCCCTTAATCTCTGACGCCAAATTCTGTAAACTCTCCTTAGCATCACCAAACAACATCCGTGTTTTCGCATGAAAAAACAGTGGATTTTGGATACCCGCATAGCCCGGACGCATACTACGCTTGAGGACGATGACGCTTTTCGCTTCCCACACATTCAATACAGGCATTCCATAAATCGGACTACCCGGATCGTCCAATGCAGCAGGATTGACGACATCATTTGCACCTACGATAACGACTACATCAGTACTCGGCAAAGCAGCATTCGCTTCGTCTAAATCTTTTAATTTCGGGTAAGGTACGTCGGCTTCAGCCAGTAAGACATTCATATGTCCGGGCATACGTCCTGCTACGGGATGGATGGCATAGGTGACTTCTACGCCATTGGCTTCGAGGAGTTCATCGACTTCCTTACACACCTTCTGTGCTTGCGCCACTGCCAAGCCATACCCCGGCACTATCATCACGCTTTGAGAGTAAAACATTTGAATCGCCGCATCGGATACCGTTGCGACTTTCGCGACTTGCTCGCCATCTTCTGCTTTCGCTCCCGCAGCAGCACCGCCAAATCCGCCAATTAAGACATTCAACAAAGAACGATTCATCGCCTGACACATCAATACCGTCAAAATCGTACCCGACGCCCCCACCAAAATACCACCAACCAACATGATTTTATTATCGTAAATCAAACCTGCCGTAGCCGCAGAAAGTCCTGTAAATGAATTGAGTAATGAAATTACAACAGGCATATCCGCCCCACCAATAGGCGCAACAAAGGAAAAACCATACACCAAAGCCAAAATCGCAAAAATACCGATAAACAGTGTTGTGTAAGTTCCCGTAAAAATCATGTAAGCCCCCATTGCGAGTACAACGAGCAGCAAAATATTATTGATAATATTATGCTTCGGTAGCGTTACTTGGCTATCCCAGACCTTACCATCAAGTTTCAAATACGCCAACATACTCCCCGTAAACGCCACCGCACCAATTAGTAAAGTAAAGACCAAAACACTCAATTCGCCCAATCCGGCAGCCGTTCCGTTTTTTTGTAAATTTAAAAACTCAATAAACGACAACACCACTGCACAAGCTCCGCCAAGTCCGTTGAAAATAGACACCATTTGCGGCATCGCAGTCATCTGTACGCGCTTCGATGCTACCCAACCTATCGCACCACCAAGCATCATCGCCACTGCAATCCACAGGTAATTATTCGCTGCACCGGAAAACGGATAAACCAACGTAGCCAGTATCGCAATACTCATCCCGACTGCCGCAATGATATTACCACGCCGCGCCGTATCCGGCGAACTCAATCGACGCAAACCCACCACAAACGCCAGTGCACCAATGAGATAAGAGATATTTAGTATAGAAGTTAACATAATTTTTATAATGGATAATGATTAACGGATAACGGATGATGCACAATGAATACATAATGTATTTTATTTTCGCAAAGCGAAAATCCTTATTATCCATTGTACATTATCCGTTATCCATTAATCATTTCTTCTTTTTAAACATTTCGAGCATACGGTCGGTCACGGCGAAACCGCCGACCACATTGACCATGCCCAATACGATACCAATAGCACCAAGCGAAAGCGTCAGATAATCATCCGAAGCTGCATTTCGCATCAAGATAATCGCACCGATAATGATGACTCCGCTTACCGCATTTGCCCCCGACATCAAGGGTGTATGCAACACCGTAGGCACTTTAGAGATGACCTCAAAGCCCAACAAAATTGTAAATGCCAAGAGATAAATCAATATCAAATTAGCATCAATAAATTGTATAAGTTCGTTCATAGTTTTTAGTTCGTAATTCATAGAAATGCGTGAACACCGTCCACCGTCTACCGTCCACCGTCCATCGTTACTAATGTTTTTGCAATGATTTCATTGTCCATATCTACATTGAGTGCGCCGTCTTTGATGAGGATTTTAAGGAAATTGAGGTAATTATTGCTGAGGAGCGTACTGGCATCTTCGGGTAATTTTTCTGCTAAATTGGAATCACCTATTATCGTAACACCCTGATGTTGAATCACTTCATCGTTTTTTGTCAATTCACAATTACCACCTGTAGAAGCCGCTAAATCGACGATGACCGAACCGGCTTTCATGTTTTTCACCGTAGATGCAGGGACGAGAATAGGAGCTTTGCGCCCACGCACCTGTGCGGTGGTGATGATGACATCGGCTTTCATGGCGCGTTTTTGGACTTCTTCGCGTTGGCGTCTGAGGAAGTCTTCGCTTTGTTCTACGGCGTAGCCTCCAGCAGCGGTGTCGTCTTTCGCACCTTCGACTTCCACGAATTTTGCACCGAGACTTTGCACCTCTTCTTTGGCGGCTTTTCGTACATCAAATGCTTCTACTTGTGCGCCTAATCGCTTGGCAGTTGCTATCGCTTGCAAGCCCGCTACACCTGCACCCAACACAAGTACAGTTGAAGGTTTGATACTTCCTGCGGCAGTAATCATCATCGGAAAATAACGCGGCAAATGTGTAGCCGCTGTTAATACCGCTTGATAACCCGCAATCGACGCCATTGATGAAAGCACATCCATCGACTGCGCCAATGTAGTACGTGGAATATTATCGAGACTAAAGGCTTGAATGTTGTGTTTTTCTATCGCAGATTTTATTTCAGGATTATTAAACAAATTAAAAACGGCAATGAAGGTAGCTTTTGGATTAGCTTCTAAATCAGCTATTTGTGGAGGATTTACAGAAAGAATAACATCAGATTTTAGGACTTCTTCACGCGATGCAATTTGAACGTCGGCATAATCATCGTCCGAAAAGTTACTGCTCTGTCCTGCTCCTGTTTCCAACACAATATCAGGTACGAGTGCCTTGAATTTGGCAACCGTTTTTGGGGTGAGTACGACCCGATTGTCCGTTTGTTCTTTTAATATGCCTAATTTCATAGTTCGTTTTTGACAGTATCATTCAGATGAGAAAATGAATAAATACCCTTTGAAATGAGGTTATTTTGCATCACTAAAAACGAATATACGTGATCGTTTTTTGTTTTTCAAAATATATGAAATAAATAAGGCAAATACATCGAAATAATCTCCCCTCAAAAAACTAAGAAAGAACTGTCATTCCAAACTTGATTTTAGAGTTTTTGATTTATGTGTTTGCTGCCAATAAAAAATGCCGAACACAATCATGTTCGGCATTTTTTATTTCTACAAAAACTTAATACATGCGGCACGGACAAGGATGTCCGTGTTACATTATCGAATCAATACTATATCCCCTTTCAAAAACTCAGGGGGTCTATTATTGACGCTATATTCGAGCATATATACGTAGGTACTGAGTGGTTGTTTGACACCTTTGTAAGTACCATCCCAACCCGGAGGCGAAGGATTATCGTAGATTTTTTCACCCCAGCGATTCCATACGGTGAGTGACAATACTTCTACATTCCCTTCGATTACAGGATAAAACGTATCGTTATTACCATCCCCATTTGGCGTGAAACCGTCCGGTACGACGATGACGCTATTATCTTCTACTGTAATCGTCACTTCATCCGTAGCGGTACAACCTTCCGGTGTTGTGAGGGTCACTTGATAGGTAACATCTCCCACATCCGTAGGTGTGAGCGTAGGATTGGCAGAGAATGGATCGTCCAAACCATCGGCAGGTGTCCATTCGTAATCGCCTGCTTCGTTGGAAGTGGCGGTAAGGTCGATGGATTCGCCGATTTCTACGGTCGCATCTGCGCCTGCATCTACGGTAATTTCAGGAATCTCCTCAATAAATACCTCGCCATCATGGTCATCTGTACACAATACCATATCCGATACAAAGACCTGATATAAACCGGGCGCAAGTCCTGTAAAGGTGTAGGTTGAGTCATTGCTTGATACAGTTGTCGCACCGCCATCAACAGAATATTCAAATGGTGGCATGCCACCCGTGATGTTGACTGTAATTGTACCATCAGCCAAACCAAAACAAGCATTCGACATCGTTAAATCATCAATACCAAATTGCGAACAATCCGGGTCTTCCAAGATGACTGTACCACTCGCCTCACAGAGATTTGCATCTACGACAAGAATGTCGCATTGTCCTGCGGAAAGTCCTGTAATGTAGAAGTCTCCGCCACATTGCGGTCCTGCCCCCTCGATGACTGTACCACAACTTGCCGTCACTGTATAAGGAGGAATACCGCCTGATGGACTCAAGCAAATTTCACCATCACTGCCACCAACTACACTTGGTTGGATGATAGTTGGAGGAGCGACTAATAATTCAGGTTCGCTGATTTCAATTGCTTCTGACCAGCCAACTGCACAACCACTCGCATCCGTTACTAAAACGGTGTATGTTCCAACATTCAAACCTGTAAATAAATATGATGTATCTGCAAAATTAATTGGATTGGCACCACCAAAAATAGAGTAATCATAAGGTGGCTGTCCGCCCGTTACGATGATTTCAATTGTACCATCCGGGTCAGGGTTGGATTGGCTACTGACGTTACAGCTATTGTCCATCGGAATCACATTCTCTACCATGAAATCATCGCAATCCGGTTCTTCGATAGGCGCATCAATGATGACTTCACAACCATTCGCATCGGTTATCGTAACTGTGTATTCACCCATTGGCAAATCAGTAATTTCAAAATCTGCGTCGCAGCTACCCATCGTCTCTGTAATCGTTCCCGCGGGTGGGTCAATCGTGACTGTGTAATCTGGTGTACCGCCGTTGATACACAAAATAACTCGTCCATTGCTACCGCCTAATGTCGTGACATTCAAGATAGTAGGCAGTACATCCAAAGCAGGAGGTTCGCTAACAGTTACCGGGTTTCCGTCGAAGGTTGCTGTACAATTGACGGCATCTGCAATCCCTATGGTATAACTACCTGCCGGAAGCCCTGAAAATACATTTGAAGTTTGATAATTCACACCATCAATTGTATATTCAATCGGCGGATTATCGCTCGTAGCGGTAATCGTAATTGTACCGTCAGAGAAGCCGTTGCAGGAAGCAGGTGTGCTTATTACATCCGCTACATTCAATACACACGACGGGTCGTTGACAGTTTGGTTGATGGTAATTTCACAACCGTTGGCATCCGTTATTATAATTTCATAATTTCCTGCTGTTAGCCCTGAAAATACAAAATTACCATCCGCACTTGTCATTTGCGAACCACCGTCTATTGTTGCGGTAAAAGGTCCTGTTCCGCCCATTGCGCTGACTTCTATTACACCATCGCTACCTTCCAAGACAGTGACATTCGTCACTGTAGCACTTGACGATAAAGGTTCAGGTGCAGTAATGACGACAGGATTACTAATGTATGAATTAGAACAGCCCACTTCATCTATTACAAATACGATATATTCGCCTTCGGGTAAATCTTCAAACGTGTATGGATTGGTATTGGTCACCACATCTGCGACACCATTTCCTATCGAATAAGTGATTTCACCAATCGCGCCCAAGACTTCAATCGTAATACTACCGTCATCGGATTCGTCACATGATTCATTTTCTGTCATCACTTGCCCTATTGTGAATGAAGAACAATCGGGTCCTTCTACGGTTTCTGTGATGTTGAAAACACAGCCGTTGGCATCGGTTACGGTGATTTGATATTCGCCTTCGATGAGTCCGAGAATTTGGAAATTAGCATCGCAATTTCCTGATACTGAGGTCAAAAATCCGGTATTTGGTGTATATTCTACCGTAAAATTCGGTGTACCACCATTGATACAGATGTCAATGATACCGTCATTTCCGCCCACCGTAGAGGTGCGCGTGGTGTCAGTAGTCACGACGAGTTCCATCGGATTATTGAGTACGATTGGATTATTTGAATAAGAAGTTGTACAATTTAAATTATCTACTAAAACCAAATCATATGTTCCCGCAGGAAGATCATCAAAGGTAAACGGACTTGGACCTGTCTCGAAGGTCGTGCCACCATCAATTGAATATTGAATACCACCGCCCATACTCGACGCATTGACCGTGATACTACCGTCACTTCCATTGAAACAATTGACTTCGGAGATAATTGGGTCGCCGTCAATGCTAAGGTCACAAGTCGGTGGGCTGACCGTTGCAGAGGTCATCACTGTACATTCTCCCGTAGCATCTACGATAGTAATTTCACAAGTAACATCTGCAAGATTTGGTATGTGAAAATCACCACCGCAAGACCCTGCCCCTGTTATCACTGTACCACAATCAGATGTGACCGTATAAGGTGCAGTACCACCTTCTACCGTAATACAAACCGCACCATCCGAGCCGCCAATCGTACTCAAATCCGTCACACTTGTACTCACTGTCAATGGATTAGGTTCCGTTACAATAACCGGATTACTGATATACGAATCAGGACAAAGTCGTTCATCTTGTACAAAAAGATTGTATGAACCTGCAGGTAAATCGGTAAATGTATAAGGATTGTCGGAAGTCGTCACGTCAGGAATTCCATTACCAATCGAATAGGTAATATCACCTTGTGCGCCAAGCACTTCGATTGTAATACTACCATCTTGTGTATCGTTACAAGTTTCTCCTACTTCTGTTACGAGTCCAATGTTAAAATCATCACAAACAGGTCCGCTTACCGCTACATTTGGAATGGTATCGGCGCAGCCATTGGTATCGACTATATATATGGTATAAATATCTTCTGTCAAACCTGTGATTTCAAAATTAGCATCGCAAGGACCGCTGACCGGGGCAAGGTCGCCTTCATTCGGCATCCAAGTCACATCATAGGGAGATGTACCGCCATTCACACAGATAGCAATTTCACCATCATTTCCATCTACAACAGTTACATCAGAAATTGTGGTCGTGCCTACAGGCGTGCTATACGTCGTCACCGTCACCACATCCGAAAGGCTACATCCGCCTTGTGTAATCGTCCAAGTAAATTCATTATCTTCCGGTGGTAAATTGCTGACCGTAACAGTTGGTGAATTGATATCTGGCAAGTAAATCACACCTGCGGGACCTGTCCAAACGCCCGTTTCACCTGCTGCAGGTGTATTCGCTTCTAAGGTAAAACTTTCAATATCACATATCGCTTGTCCACCCGAAGTGGAAATTTCGGGTTGGGTAGGTTCGTTATTTAGCACTGTAATTTCGGCAGAAGTTGGAGGACAACCGCCATTTGAAATCGTCCATGTAAGCGTACTCGTACCCAATGGCAAACCGATGACAGTAGCCGTTGGTGAGTTGGCATCAGGGTCGAAGGTGACGCCCGGAGGTCCACTCCATGTTCCTGTTTCATTGCCTTGTGGAGCGTTGCCTTCTACCACAAAAGTATCGCTGTCGCAAGTTTCCTGACCCGATGCGGTAGCCACCGCCGCTTGTGTGAGGACTTCATTATTTATTACATCAATACAAGATTCACTCGTAGTATCCTCACATCCGCCGCGTGTAATCGTCCAACATAATGTGCTTGTGCCTGTCGGCAAACCGTTGACCACGACACTCGGTGCGTTGGCATTTGGACTGAAAGTGACGCCCGGTGGTCCTGACCAAGTTCCGGTTTCGCCGTTGGCGGGTACGTTGCCGTCTGCGGTGAAGTTATCTTCATTACATACTTCTTGTCCGCTTGCTGTCGCTATTGATGAAACGGTGGTCACTTCATTATTGGTGACTTCTATACAGGCTTCGGTTGCCGTGTCATCGCATCCACCTCTTGTAATTGTCCAACATAAAGTACTTGTGCCGGGCGGTAAACCATTCACTGTAGCATTGGGTGAATTCGCATCAGGGACAAATGTCACTCCGGCGGGTCCACTCCACGTTCCTGTCTCGCCATCTGCGGGAGTATTTGCCGAAACCTCAAAACCATCCTCATCACAGACTTCTTGTCCACTTGCAGTAGATACGGAAGCCTCTGTATTGACTTCATTATTTGTAACTTCTATGCAGGCTTCTGTCGCAGTATCATCACAGCCGCCTCTTGTAATTGTCCAACATAAAGTACTTGTTCCTGATGGTAAACCATTCACCGTAGCATTCGGAGAATTCGCGTCAGGGACAAAAGTAACTCCGGCTGGTCCGCTCCAAGTTCCCGTTTCGCCGTTTGCAGGTGCATTTGCTGAAACCATAAAACCATTCTCATCACAAACTTCTTGTCCGCTTTGGGTGGCGATGGCTGCTGTGGTATTGACTTCGTTATTAGTTACTTCAATACATGATTCTGTTGCCGTATCGTCGCAGCCGCCTCTTGTAATTGTCCAACATAGCGTACTTGTTCCGGGCGGTAAGCCGTTCACTGTCGCGTTTGGTGAATTAGCATCAGGGGCAAATGTGACTCCGGCGGGTCCGCTCCATGTTCCTGTTTCGCCGTCAGCAGGTGTATTTGCTGAAACCTCAAAACCATTTTCATCGCAAACCTCTTGTCCGCTTGCAGTGGAAATGGAGGATTCTGTGTTGACTTCGTTATTCGTTACCTCAATACATGCTTCGGTGGAAGTATCATCACAGCCGCCGCGTGTAATTGTCCAGCATAAAGTACTTGTGCCGGGAGGGAGATTATTCACCGTGGCATCAGGTGAATTTGCATCTGGAACAAAGGTAACACCTGCCGGTCCGCTCCATGTTCCTGTTTCACCATTTGCAGGTGCATTTGCTGAAACCATGAAACCATTTTCATCGCATACTTCTTGTCCGCTTTGAGTGGCGATAGCTGCGGTCGTGTTGACTTCGTTATTCGTAACCTCAATACATGATTCTGTTGCCGTATCGTCGCAGCCGCCGCGTGTGATTGTCCAACATAGCGTGCTTGTTCCGGGCGGTAAGCCGTTCACTGTCGCGTTTGGTGAATTAGCATCAGGGGCAAATGTGACTCCGGCGGGTCCGCTCCATGTGCCTGTTTCACCGTCGGCAGGAGTATTGGCTTCTATCATAAAACCATCTTCATCACAAACCTCTTGTCCGCTTGCAGTGGCAATGGAGGATTCTGTATTGACTTCGTTATTCGTCACCTCAATACAAGCTTCGGTGGAAGTGTCATCACATCCGCCTCTTGTTATTGTCCAACATAAGGTGCTTGTACCGGGTGGAAGTCCATTTACAGTAGCATCAGGTGAATTCACATCTGGTACAAAGGTGACACCTGCCGGTCCGCTCCATGTTCCTGTCTCACCATTCGCGGGAGCATTTGCCGAAACCATGAAACCGTTTTCGTCACATACTTCCTGTCCGCTTTGAGTGGCGATGGCTGCTGTGGTGTTGACTTCGTTATTTGTTACTTCAATACATGATTCAGTTGCAGTGTCGTCGCATCCACCTCGTGTGATTGTCCAACATAGCGTGCTTGTGCCGGATGGTAAGCCATTTACTGTGGCATTAGGTGAATTGGCATCAGGGACAAATGTAACTCCGGCTGGTCCGCTCCATGTTCCTGTTTCGCCGTCTGCGGGAGTATTGGCTTCTATCATAAAACCATTTTCATCACAAACCTCTTGTCCGCTTGCTGTGGATATGGAGGACTCTGTGTTGACTTCGTTATTCGTTACCTCAATACAAGCTTCGGTGGAAGTATCATCACAGCCGCCGCGTGTAATTGTCCAACATAATGTGCTTGTTCCGGGGGGAAGTCCATTTACAGTAGCATCAGGTGAATTCACATCTGGTACAAAGGTGACACCTGCCGGTCCGCTCCATGTGCCTGTCTCGCCATTTGCAGGTGCATTTGCCGAAACCATAAAACCATTCTCATCACAAACTTCTTGTCCGCTTTGGGTGGCGATGGCTGCTGTGGTATTGACTTCGTTATTAGTTACTTCAATACATGATTCTGTTGCCGTATCGTCGCAGCCGCCTCTTGTAATTGTCCAACATAGCGTACTTGTTCCGGGCGGTAAGCCGTTCACTGTCGCGTTTGGTGAATTAGCATCAGGGG
>JAHDEO010000127.1 GCA_020628725.1 Saprospiraceae bacterium | reverse complement strand
TCCAAGCACCAAATTCCAATGAAATTCGATTGGAACAAGTTAAAATTGGGATTTGTTTTTTGGAATTTTTCAAGTTGTTCGCAACTTGAATTACTATTAGATGCCAATTAGCCCCATCATCTCTTTACCTTAAATTCAAAATATCATACGCTTTCCGCACCCCACAACCGCCCTTTATCTTGCCAAATTCACACATAAACAAATAATTCATTGTAAAATTTCATAAAATAATTGTTCAATTCAAACATAATTTACCTCAAAACAGCTAACATTGCATAGATTTAAAGTGCGTAAATTTTCTCAATTCAAAATATTAAAACCTACGATATGAAAAGAATATTATTTTCGGCAATATTATGTTGCATAGCACAAATGGTATTAGCCCAAACAACTATCTCCGGCAACGTCACAGACGGCGACAACGGCGACCCACTCATCGGTGCAAGCGTCATCATACAAGGCACAACGACGGGTACGATTACAGACATAAACGGCAATTATTCACTCAAAAGCGACACACCACTCCCTTGGACATTAGAAATTTCCTACACAGGCTATTCCGACCAAACCATGCAGGTCAGCTCCGCCACCTCTAGCGCAAATGTCAATATGTCGTATGATGCAGTGGGCTTAGACCAAGTAGTGATTTCGGCTTCGCGCCGCGCGGAAAAGGTGACGGAAGCGGTGGCTTCGGTCAGCGTATTGGGCAGCGACAGAGTGGATGTAACACCACTTGGCAGCGATGTATCGGAGGTCATTCGTAATGTGCCGGGCGTCAATATCGTCCGTTCCGGTACGCAATATTCTAATATCGAATTGAGAGGCGCGGCTACCGTCAATGAATCCAATACGCTCGTCATGCGCGACTACGCGCCCCTCACCGATATTGCCAATAAGCGCGTAAATACTGCCACCGCTTCGGTCAATGCTATTGACCTTGCGAGAGTAGAGGTCGTGAGAGGTCCGGCGGGTGCATTATATGGTCCTAATGTGACTTCAGGGGTCGTTCACTACATTAGTAAAGACCCGTTCAAATACACAGGTACGGATGTTTTGGTGGGTATCGGCGAGCAAAATATGTTGCAAACCGCCCTGCGCCATGCCGGAAATGTGGATAATAAATTCGGCTATAAAATATTGGCTTCTTACCAACGCTCTACGGACTTTGCATTGGATACGGCAGATTTGATTAATAATGTCGGCAACCCCTCCGTAGTGGCTAAAACAATGGCAACGCTCGGAGATAAAGTATTTGAAAACGTAGATAATCTCGACCAAGATTTGTTTCAGTGGAACATAACGGGGCAGTTAGATTATCGTTTTACGGATGATGTAAGTCTCACGTATGTAGGTAGTTTGGCGAGACAAAGAGAAAATTTCAGAAACCAAACTTCTCACCTTTTTGTAGGTCGTCAGGTACAACAACACCAACTGCGACTGACCGCCGGAAATTTATTTGTCTCTTTTTTCCGCAGAAATAACATGGGTAATGTGGACAAAGACGGCAATCCAAGAAATGTCTTGAAGGATTATGTTTTTAACCTCAATTATGGTCAAAATCCGAATGCAGAAGGCATACTCAGAACTCAAAATATTGGCGACGGGATTTATAATGATATTTCGGCGCAATACAACCTTGATTTGGGCGATAATCTGGAAGCGGTCATTGGTGCGGATTACAAAAATGCGCCCACACTCAACGATATTCGCGTCTATGGAATCAACATTGAAGACAGTGGCGGTACCAATTCCTTTGGCGTATATGGCGGTTATGCTTCTTTGAAATATAAAGTATCGGACAATATTAATTTGAACGCCGCAGCAAGGGTTGACCATTATGACGCTTACGGTGCTACGGCTTTTTCTCCGAGAATCGGGGCGGTGTATAAAATTGATGAATCCAACTCCGTCAGGGTCAATTTCAGCCGTTCTTCTCAATCAGAAAGTCGGCTCAGAACATGGTTGGATTTTACCATTCCGCTGCCGGGCGCATTGCCTGAAACACATGTCGTCGGCGTAGGTCAAGAGGTCAGTTATGACAATCCGGTTACCCAATTTGCTTTCGGACAAGTGCCGGGTGGCGAACAATACGAACTGGCGGATATTATCAGTGCCTTAGCTTCTACGGCGGGTCTTGAAGTTGACCTTTCGGGCGTTTCCGGTACGGTATCGCCTTCGATTACGGGGGCTAATTTTACGGCACCCATGATAGGAAGACCCGTAGGTAGTTTATCGGGCATAGATGCTACCGGACAGGGCGAACCGACCCTAAGATTTGTCAATCAAATAGAAGTAGGTTACAAAGGTGTGATTAATGAAAAACTGGCATTGAGCGGCGATGTTTATTACAACATCACACAAAATCTACAACCTCCCGGATTGATTCCCGTTTCAGCCGGAGCGCAACTCGATACCGATGCCGTGGCTCAACAAATTTCCGGTGCATTACCCGGAGTTAGCCAAATGATAGTGGATAGTTTGATTACTATTTTGAATACCTCTGCCGCAGGTCCGCCGCGTCCGGGTTGGGGCTTGGTGGTTTCTGACAGAGCGCAGGAAAACGGCTATTTGTTTGATACCGGATTCCCTACTTTTGGTAATGAAGATGTCACTTTTTTTGGTGTTGATTTAGGAGCGACTTACTATATTGATGATGCATTTTCTGTGTGGACGAATTATTCTTTTGTCTCCAAAAATATATGGACACCAGAAGAGTTGGGCGAAGAAAATCCCAATTTTGAATACTTCCTCAATACGCCGACACACAGAGCCAATTTCGGAATCAGTTACTTGCAAAAAGAAGGCATTTACGGGCGTTTCGCCGGTAATTTTGCCTCCGAATATGAGGGCAAACAAGGCGACGGTCGTCTATTCACCGGTATAAATGAGGCAAGAACGATATTTGATTTTAGTCTTGGTTACAGACTTGGTTTGGGCGATAAAACTAAATTCGATTTAGGCTTGACGGTTAATAATGTCTTCAATACAAAGTATAAGCACTTCGTACACATGCCCGTCATTCAGCGATTGGCAATGTTGAATTTGAGAGCGAGTTTTTAAGAGTTGCGAGTTTAACGCGGGACTGACGGTTGGGACGTAAAACGATTCTTGTGTCGATGAATATCGGTATTGCAAATCGTTCCGCGATAAAATGACCGTCAGTTCTGTTCAATTATAATCATGGGAAGCATCTATTTATAGGTGCTTTTCTTTTTTCACCGTACCGACGACTTTAGCCGTCGCAGGAAACACAGAGCCTCTTGACGGCTAAAGTCGTCAGTACAGTTTTATCGAATATGAAAACTGCACTGATATTTTCCTTCTTGATAATTGTTCAATACACATTCGCACAAACCCCAAACCCAATCCTCGAAAAACTCCGCCCCCAACTCATGACCGTCCCCAATGCCATAGATACGAATAATGACAACACACTCTCCGTCGAAGAAGTCATGGCAGCCCCCAAGCAATTAGCCACATTAGATAAGAATGGCGACGGCGAAATAGATTGGAAAGAAATGGGCGCGTGGGAAGAACAATTGCCCTTAGTACGCGACCATAATATCACGAATTTAATTGATAAAAATGGCGATATACATATTTCGGCAGAAGAAATAAAAAACGCTTCTAAGTCGCTCAAACAATTGGATTTAAACGGCGATTGGTACATCAGTGAGGAGGAAATGTTTTTTATTAAAAACAGAAAATTTCCGCTATTTTCCAATAGAAAAATGCCTTACGAACGCTGGCGAAAATTCAGAGCCTACACTACCAAAAATGAAGGACCAAAACCGCCCGGACAAGACAAACGCGCTTTCAAAGCTTACACCCTCATCCACGATGCAGGCGATGCTTTTTTAGGGCAACAATCGGACGACACCTACCTTATGGATTACGAAGGCAATCGCGTACACGAATGGAAAATCAACAAAAACCACTACTCACCGGAAGCATCGGTAGCCTATTTGCTGCCCAATGGTCAACTCTTGCGGACGTACAGCAAATACGGTTGGGTACACGACAAACACTTCCCCGTAGGCGCGACCACAACGGTTGAATTGGTGGATTGGGACGTCAATGTGCTATGGGAATTTACGCAGAGTGTAGCCGAAAAATACAGTTTTCACCACGATGTAGAGTACCTGCCCAACGGCAATATCCTCGCAATCAGATACAACGGCTTTACGATTGAGGAAGCAATGGCAATGGGCTGGAATCCCGAATTGAGTAAGAAAGCCATTTATGGTCTTCCGAGAAATAAACCTTATAAAAGAGCTATGATTTGGATGAGTAATGTGGTAGAACTCCAACCCAACCTCGAAGACGGCAGCACCGAAATCGTATGGGAATGGAACAGTTGGGACCACCTCGTACAAGATAAATATTCCGACAAAATGAACTACGGCGACATCACCGACCCTACGAAAATCCACGTCAATTACCTCAATTTAGATACCGATGTGCCATACAACAAAGGGCAGCTTTTTCATCTCAATGCTGTTGATTATCATCCGGAATTGGATTTGATTATGCTCAATTCGCCGACTTACGGGGAGTTCTGGATTATTGACCACAGCACCACAATGGAAGAAGCCGCAGGCAGCACCGGCGGCAAATACAATAAAGGCGGCGACCTCCTCTATCGCTGGGGCAATGACGAAACATTCGGCAAAATCACCCGTGACGAATCGGTTTTGTACTGGCAGCACGACGCGCAATGGATAGACGCGGGCTTACCGGGCGCAGGCAATCTCCTGATTTACAACAACGGTCAACGCCGCAGCTCCGATGGCAAATATATGAAAAATGCAAAATCCGCAGGTTGGGGCGAGTGCTATTCTAATCTATTGGAAGTCAAATTACCCATAGACGAAAACGGCAATTTCAACCAAAACCAAGACGCAGAAATCGTATGGTCATGGCAGCATCCCGACAAGACTTCCTATTATTCGCCCTTTATGAGTGGCGTGACGCGCCTGCCGAATGGCAATACAATTTTTAATAGTGCTTATGATAAATACGTTCACGAAGTCACGCCCGAAGGGGAGCCTGTGTTGGATTTTAGTTTGGAAGGTTGGGGGCGTTTGTATCGAATTTATAAGTATGCGCCTGATTATTCGGGATTGCAATTTGAAAAATAAAAACATAATTGATGTAGAGTAAATTCATAAATTTGCTCTACAGCAACCACCAATCATTGATTTCCCCACCACAATCATAACAAAAATGAAAAATCTACTACTACTCATAATGTGCTGTTTAATAGCGGCTTGTACCCCACAAATTACCAAAACTCCCGACCTCCAAGCCTACCAAGCCGTTCCCATACAAAGCGTAGAAGAAGCCACCCAAAGATTGACGGCTGCCAACGACAACATCCAACGCGAAATCATCAAACTCACCGATAATGTCTATACGGCGGTGGGTTACGATGTGTCGAATATCACGATGATTATCGGACAAGACAGCATTATCTTGGTTGATGCAGGGATGATTCCGCGACTGATTGAGCCACTACGGGATGACTTTAAAAAGATTGCCGACAAACCACTCGCGGCATTGATTTTCACGCACAGTCATGGCGACCATACGGGCGGGTCAAAGGTGTTCATAGGCGACCAAAATCCCGCTATCTGGGCGCGGGATATTCATGGCAACGAGACGCGCGCAGCCGCCGAAGCGGGCTATGTCAATAAGTTTCGCCCTGTGCGACAAGCCGGATTTTTACTGGAGCCGGAAATGCGAATCAACAACGGTCTTGCCATTGCCGTTTATCCGACACCGCACGGTGGTCCGGTCAAATATACGCCCGGAAAAGCGACGAAACCGCCCAAGAATTTTGATGTCAAATTTCACCCCACGCACACCTTTCCCGGCGATAGTCACAAGATGACCATTGACGGCATTGAGATAGAACTATACGCCGCCCCCGGAGAGACGGACGACCAACTGTTTGTGTGGCTACCGCAGGAAAAAGTCTTGTGTGCGGGCGATAATATCTATCGCGCTTTCCCAAATTTGTATGCGATTCGAGGTACGATTTACCGCGATGTCAACAAATGGGTGCAAAGCCTCGATAAGATGCTTCAATTTCCAATGGAGCATCTTGTGCCGGGACACACCAGGCCGTGGACGGGCGCAGTGGCATCCAAAACTGCCCTCAAAAATTACCGCGATGCCATTAAATTTGTATTCGACAAAACCATCGAAGGCATGAATAAAGGCATGACACCCGACCAACTCGTTCAATACGTCCAATTGCCGGACTCGCTGGCATCGCTGCCTTATTTGCAGGAATATTATGGCAGAATCGACTGGTCGGTACGCAATATTCACAACGGTTATTTGGGTTGGTTTGATGGCAATGCGACCAATCTCAGCCGCCTCACACCACAACAAGAAGCCCAAAAAATGGCACAGCTCGCAGGCGGAAAAACCCAACTCCTCGCCAATGCACAACAAGCACTTTCGGACAAAGATTTTCAATGGGCAGCGCAATTGGCAGACCATTTACTCGCCTTAAATCCTGACAATACGGATGTCAAATTACTAAAAGCCAATGCTTTACACGAATTGGGTCTGCGACAACATAATGCGCTGGCGCGAAATTATTATTTGAGTCGGGCTTTGCAATTGCGGCGCGAGGCGGGGGAAAATTGATAATAAGTAACGAATCACGATACTATGGTCACTATATTTTTCATCACATTTACCCTTCTAATCCTTTCCGAATTAATCAAAGGATTAAGTGCCAACGGCACGCCTCCCGTATTGCAAAGCTACTCGTGGCAATTAGACCTTGCTTGGTTTATGTGGAGTAATATTCGTTATTTCAGAATCATTTTAGTGGCGATTTTAGCTTTTTTGATTTGGAAAATGTCGCCCGCAGAACGCTCGTCCATTATGATTGCGGGGCTGATTTTTACAGCACTTTGGGGATTTGTCTATTGGTTGTTTAACCTTCACTGGGTCGGTAAATATAAATTTGATGTGCTGAAAAAACCAATATTTAAAACGCCTGCTGACAGCACGATAGCCTTGTCCGAACAAGTCATGGGCGTAGATTGGAACGGTGTGCAAAAGGCGTATCCGGTCAGTATGATTTTTTATCATCATCAGGTTTCGGATACGCTTGGTAGGCATCCGATTGTCGTGACGTATTGTGGGATGTGTCGAAGTGGACGTATTTATGATGGTCTGGTGGATGGTGAAGCCTTGCACCTTGCATTGGTCGGTGCGGTGACGTATAATGCGATTTTAAAAGATTCCAGAACAGGTACATGGTGGCGACAGGAAACAGGCGAAGCAGTCAAAGGAAAACTCAAAGGCAGACAATTAAAAGATGTCCCAATGGAGCAGATGAGTCTTGAAAATTGGCTAACGAAACACCCCGACTCAAAAATTCTGCAACACGACCCGGACTATGTTGATAAGTATACTTTTTTGACCAAATTGATGAATTATGAAGCCAGTTTTCCGATATGGTTTCGGCAAGAGACGCCGCCTTTGGTGATTGGCGTTGAGATAGACGACCATAGCCGTGCCTATGATTGGTATTCCCTGCAAAAAAAGAGGCTGGTTATGGATTCGATTGGTGATAAACGCTTGCTCTTGCTCAGTTCGGAAGATGGTACTTCGCCTTTTGCATACGACAGAAGGGTAGATGGTCAGGAATTGAATTTTGACATCAACGGCGACCAACTGACAGATACCAATACGCAATCTACATGGGATTTATTTGGACGCTGTATAGCAGGTAAATTGAAGGGAAAGGAGTTGTCGAAGGTGCAATTTTATCAACAATTTATTCGAGGGTGGATTAGCTTTCGCCCGGATTCTACTTTTTATGATTTTAATGCGTGATAGGATTCCTTTACAAAGTACAGAAAAATAGATATATTTACAGGTGTGATGTGTGAATCAGAAGAGATAGTTTTTAGATTTAAAAATAAATCAACCATGAACAGAAGAAAATTTATACAAAACACAGGTCTTGCTGCCACAGGATTATCCTTAAATCCAATAAACAACTTCGCTTCCATCCCAAATCTCGCCACAACGGAATTTCCCTCCCAAAGACCGCCCATTGAAAAAAGAACATTCACCAGCAAGGCTGTAGAAAAGACAATCAAAAAAATCAAGCGTCGCATCAAAGACGAAGAATTATCATGGATGTTTGAAAACTGTTACCCCAACACACTTGATACCACCGTCGATTTTGAGATAATTGACGGAAAACCGGACACTTTTATCATCACCGGCGACATTGATGCCATGTGGTTGAGGGATTCTACGGCGCAGGTTTGGCCCTATCTGCCGCTTGTCAATAAAGATGATAAACTCAAGAATCTAATAGCGGGTTTGGTCAACCGACAGGTCAAATGTGTGCTGTTAGACCCTTACGCCAATGCCTTTTATAAAGACTTGACAAAGAAATCCTATTGGGCGAGCGATGTTCCGACACCTCAACCCGGCGTACATGAGCGCAAATGGGAAATAGACTCCTTATGTTATGTCGTCCGGCTTTCGCACCAATACTACAAACTGACCAACGACACCTCCATATTCGACGAAAAATGGGATGAAGCCATGCAACTCATCGTACAAACCTTCAAGACCGAACAACGCAAAGACGGCACTTCTCCCTATCGCTTCCGAAGGAATACGACTGCCATGATTGACGCACCGATTTTTGACGGCACAGGCAGACCGATTAAACCAACAGGGCTGATTTGTTCGATGTTCAGACCCTCCGATGATGCGACTTTGTTTCCTTATTTGATACCGTCCAATATCTTTGCCGTCCTTTCCCTGCGACAATTGCATGATATTTATAAAAATGTATTAAACAAACCCAAATTCGCCAATGAATGTAAACAACTCGCAGAAGAAGTCGATACTGCCATAAAAAAATACGCCATTGCCCAACACCCCGAATTTGGCGAAATGTACGCCTACGAAGTGGACGGATTCGGCAACCAACTATTCATGGACGATGCCAATGTGCCTTCCCTGATGTCTCTCCCCTATTTGGGCGCACACCAACCGTCGGATGCCATTTACAAAAACACCCGCAGGTTTCTGTTGAGCGATTCCAACCCGTATTATCTCAAAGGCGAGGCGGCAGAAGGACAGGCAAGCCCACACACCGGAAAGGAGAAAATCTGGCCCATGGGTATCATTCTCCGTGCGATGACTTCTACCGACAAAGACGAAATCATCTATTGTCTCAAAATGCTGAAAGCTACCCATGCCGACACCGGATTTATGCACGAAGCTTTCCATAAAGACAATCCCAAAGACTTTAATCGTAGTTGGTTTGCATGGGCGAATACGCTTTTTGGGGAGTTGATTATTAAGATTAATGATGAGCGTGCTGATGTGTTAAGGGAAACGTTTTAATGAAGGGACGACCATTATAAATAGGACACAGATGGAACGGATTAAATGGATTAGAACAGATAAATCCGTTTTCATCTATTAAATCTGTTAAATCCGTGTCCTATCCGCGAAATTTTGAAATGCGCTCTAAAATATAGAAAAACAGAAAACTAATTCATCATGAAAAAAAGCAGACGAGATTTTTTAGGCATCAGCTTGGCTTTAGGTTTGACACCTGTGGTAAAATCCTGTACAGTACAAAAGCCAATGGACGTTGACATCAAACAACCTGAAAATAAATTAAAAATCCTCATACTTGGCGGCACCAGTTTTTTAGGTCCACACCAGATCGCTTATGCCTTAGAAAGAGGGCATGAAGTAACGACTTTCACCAGAGGCAAAACGATACCTAAAATCCACACGGAACTCTTCTCCAAAGTCGAACAATTAATCGGCGACAGAGAAGATAATCTGGAAGCTCTGAAAAACAGAAAATGGGATGTCGTCATAGACAACTCCGGTCGTAAAACCAAATGGACGGAAGACACCGCCCGACTCTTGGAGAAAAATGTCGGGTATTACATGTACACTTCGTCTATCAGCGTGTATTATCCGTATGTGGGCGATGATTTTTCGGAAAGTCGGCAGGATTTAGTCACAGAAGTACCCGAAGGCGTGACCGAAGACGAAAAATTCACCTACGAATACGGTGTCATGAAACTCACTTCGGAGTTAGCCACGATTGATGCTTTCGGGGCAGAACGCTCTATCATCGTGCGCCCCTCTCTGATAGTTGGTCCCGGCGACCGTACAGATAGGTTTCCTTACTGGCTGGCGCGATTGGAAAAAGGTGGAGACATTATCATTCCCGGCAAGTCGGATGAAGTCGTACAATACATTGATGTCAGAGATTTGGCGGAATGGATGATACGATTGCTCGAAAATAAAGCCGCAGGTATCTATAATGGTTCCGGTCCGGGTTTCGGGATGACGACCAATGCCTTTGTACATGGCGTACATGCGAGTTATAATTCTCCGGTCAATTACATACAAATTGATGATGTCAAATTTTTAGAAGAAAACGAGGTCATCGGCATACAACCTTGGGTTATTCAATTGCCGCAATATGCCGGAATGTCCAAAAGCGATAATCGCAAAGCAATCGAGGCAGGGCTTCAATTCAGACCATTATCCGACACCGTACAAGCGACCAAAGCATGGTGGTATTCGGATGCCGTCACGCAGGAAAGACGGGACAATATACTCTCCGGCGAACGGTCTTTTATGAATAAAGAAAAGGATATTTTGGCAAAGTGGAAGGAGCTAAAAGATTTGAAGTTGCGCGAACGAAAAGAGGCATTGCAGAAAAATTAGTGAATGAATAAATGTCCTATAACGGCTGTCCTTCTGCCGACTATAATATAAACATACACAATGAAGAACGACTCAAAATTCATTTCCATTTTATCTGATTATGGCTTCAAATTGACCTTTGCCGACGAGTCTGATACCACTTTTTTGAGAAGGGCATTACAGGCACTTATCCAAAGTGATCATTCGATAGAGAAAGTGCAGTTTTTGACCAACGAATTTATCGGATTAACGGGTGAGGCAAGAGGTGGCGTGTATGATTTAATTTGTGAAGATGAGAAAGGCAATACCTTCATTGTCGAAATGCAGTTGAGCTTTTACAAACATTACATCCAAAGAGCCAAATTTTATGCCTTTCACCGTTTCAATACATTGGTCGAAAAAGGCGATTATCGGTTTGATAATTTGACACCGATTTACTGTATTGGCTTTTTGGCGAAAAGTATTTACCCAAATTCGCAACAATATTACCATTACGGAACGTTAAAAAATCAGGTAGGTGAAGATTTGGACAAACAAATCACGCATATTATCGTAGAAATTGATAAATTTGACAAACCTATCGAAGCCATTACTACAGATTTAGACAAATTGATATTTCTTATGAAAAATGAAGAATACATACAACAAATCAATGAGTTGCCGCCTGTTTTGTCAGAGGATTGGATAAAAATTGCCATGAATAAACTCGATAAGGGCAAAATGACTCCCGACCAGCGCATGCACTTCGAAATGATGTTGGCACGAAATGCAAGCATTTTACAAATCGAAGAGGAAGAAAAACGACGAGTTATCGAACAAGCCATTGAGAAAGAGAGACGAGAGAACGCAATAAAAACAGCTAAAATGATGCGTTCAAAGGATATAGCTATTCAAGAAATCGTTGATTTTACAGGGCTAACTGCGGAAGAAATAGAGGCACTACCAAAAGACTGATATTATTTTGGAATAACCTCAGAATAATTCATGCTACATTTTTTTTGTCAAAAAATGATTGACAAGATTTTCAGGACAATTTGGCTAAAATTCATAAGACCGTCGTGCGGAGAAGCGATTGAGTGATTGGATTTTTTTGTAAAATATAGAAAAACAGATATATTCGCAGACGGGATGTGTAACTTCAGAGGGATTGGCTTTTCGGGTTTACACGAATATTGAAAAAACGCCTAAACCCATCACACATGTTTTAAAATTAGATGTAATTAAATTCAAGTATGACAAAATCGAATTACATATTATTATTGGCTTTAGCTTCCATAGCCATAATTATACTCCTTTATTATCTGATATATTTAAATAGAGCTAACGATAGTACTATTTCATTAGGCCTTAAAGTATTCGGTCCTATATTAATTGCAATGTTTCTTTTGGGTTGGGATTTATTTGGATCGAAAGTCTCTAAAAAAGACCAAATTGAGTTAAACATTTTTTCAAGTATAGAAGATGCTAATCCTTACAATCTTGGGAAAGCATACTATAATACATATAATAAAGGGATTGGTTACTCTGAACTTACCAACACTTATCGAATATCAAATATACGTGATGTATTTAATGATCGGATCGAAAATTCACTATCAACTTTAACAGATGGAGAGCCACCTTTAAATAGCAGTACCATTGAATCATTAAGAAAAACGAGTAAGATTACGCATACAAGTAGAGTAAATTTTGACTTAATCTATGCAACATATATAAACTGGCTTGCCAATGTTTATAAGTTCGATTGGACAGTTGACTATAAACAGGCAGCAAGATTTGGAGGGGGACAGATTAGTTATGAACATTCAGAATCTCCCAAGAATAGTTATAACTTCAAAGTAGATGAGATAATAAAGCACCTTTTGTTTTCAATAGACAGAACTAATTCTACCCAGTCGGATATTATTAATTTACCAAAGAGTGGAAAATTCCATAAATTAGAAAAAGGGATTGATAAGAATGGAAATTTTCTTAAATCGAAATACAGTTCTAAAAACATCAAATTCTTTAATATAGAAATAAGATACAAAGGATATTCTCGCCTAAGACGTGGAAGAATGGTAGACGCGCTTAATAATCATTTAGATGACATGTCAAAAACATATGCTTTTCACTACGACGTGAAATTTGAATACTCAACCTATTATCTTAACAAATGGTCTCCACAGACTAAAGCTGAAATAGAATGGATAGAAAATCAGATAGAGCATTTTAAAACTCATTACGATTGGAATATAATAGAAGAAAAAATGATTACGTCATTAAATTTTGTTGATAAAGACTTGAACCTTCTGATAGAATAACTAAATCTAAACAGCCACTGGCTTCCCCTCATCCAAATACTCTCCACCACGAACTTGACAAACACACCCATATATATTATGCGAAGCACATGAAAATCAAAACACACCACCTCCTCCCCCTACTCGCCCTCCTCCTCTGGACTTGCGCCCCCAAAAAAAGCTCAACCACCACGACTAATGCCAAGCCCAACATCCTCCACATCATGTTAGACGATTTGGGATTTTCCGATTTGGGATGCTATGGCAGTGAGATAGCGACGCCGAATATAGATGCGCTGGCAGCGAGCGGACAACGCTTTGCGGGCTTCCGCACTGCGCCCATGTGCGGACCCACCCGCGCCATGTTGATTTCGGGCAATAGCAACCACATCGAGGGTATGGGCAGGATGATTAATACCAACCCAAAAAACGCGCGGTACAAAGGCATGAAGCATTACGAGGAGGACATTACGGATAGGATTGTCGCTTTTCCGAAGTTGTTGCAACAGGCGGGCTACCGGACTTCGGTGGTCGGCAAATGGCATTTGGGTTGGGCGGAAAGTTCGAAGCCTGCCAATCATGGTTTTGACAATACTTGGGTCTTGCGGAATGCGGTGTCGAATTATTACCTGACCAAAAACTATACGATTTCGACCCCTGAAAGGCTGGATTCTATCTCGTACTACTACCACAACGGCAAGCCGGCGGACTACCCCGAAGGCACTTATGCAACGGCTTGGTACACCGATAAAATGTTGGAATTTCTGAAAAAAGACCATGCAGAAAATCCCGACCAGCCGTTTTTTGCTTTTGTGTCTTATACGAGTCCGCATTGGCCCCTGCAAGTGCCGCAAAAGTATTGGGACAAGTACAAAGGCAAATACGACGACGGTTATCAAGCCCTGATGAAGCGCAGATTGGCGGGTTTGAAGGCAAAAGGCGTGATTGCGCCCGACATCGAACTGCCCGATTATCCCGACCTGAAAAATTGGGCGGATTTGAGCGAGGACGAGCAAAAATATGAAGCCCGAAAAATGGAAATCTTTGCCGGAATGGTTCATAATACGGACGAACATATCGGCAGATTGATTCGGTATTTGAAGGAAAGCGGGCAATACGAAAATACGATTATCATAGTGCAGTCCGACAATGGCGCGGCTGCCGAAGATTTGAGCAAATCTGCCCTGCACGGCAAAAATATCCTATCTTGGAACGACAATTCTTACGAGAATATGAACCAACCCAATTCCTTTATCGCTTTGGGCGCGAATTGGGCGCAGGTCTGTTCGGCACCGTTCAGAAAGTACAAGCAAAAGATGTACGAAGGCAGCATGGCATCGCCCTTTATCATCACGGGAAAAGGCATCCCGCAGTCGAAGGAAGTCCGCACAGATTTTTTCACGATTCAGGATATTGCCCCTACTTTTTTGGACATCGCCGACACCACCTACCCCCGCGAATGGAAGGGCAAAGTGATTGAACCTCAACGCGGTACGTCTGCCCTCGCCTATCTTCAAGGCAAAGCAGATAAAGTCCACCAAGACGACCACATTTTCAGTATGGAACATCGCCGCACCGCCTTCCTCCGCAAAGGCAATTGGAAAATCATCAATCAAAAAGATGCCGCCAATAATGATTTATTTGAATTGTATTATCTGAAAGATGATTTTTCGGAACAAGAAGATTTGACCCAAAAACATCCCGAAAAACGGGCGGAGTTGATGGCAGATTGGGAAAAGTATAAGGAGGATGTTGGGGTAGTGTTTTTGCCGAAAATGAAATAATGAAAATGTAATTTAAAATGAAAAACATTAACCTCAACATTAGGAATTATTATTTGAACATCCCAACCATACTTTACCCGAACACTTACCTAATTTTTTAATTTTAATTTTTATTTACATTTTAATTAAATTCACTTCACAATCGCCTCCCCAGCCCCCTTCGGATACCGAATATCCTCCACCAAATCCTGTATCTCATCAGGTGTTTTAGGGAAAAAACGACTTACGATTATGCTGGTTACAAAATTCAAAATCATACCAACTACACCAATGCCTTGTGACGAAATATTCATCCAATAACCGTTTGCCTTTCCCCCTAAAAATTGATAATAAACAATATAAGACAAGGAAAAAATCAGCCCGACCAACATCCCCGCAATCGCACCTTCTTTATTGATATTTTTGAAAAAGATACCCAAAAAAATCGCAGGAAAAATAGTCGAAGCCCCGATACTAAATGCCAAAGCCACCGTTTCGATAATAAAACTTGGCGGATTCATCCCAAAATAAATTCCAATCAACAAAGCACCACCGATACAGATACGGGCAATGAGCAATTCGCGTTTATCGGAAATGTCTGGCATAAATTGTTTCTTCACCAAATCATGCGAAATTGCAGAAGAAATCACCAACAACAAACCCGCCGCTGTGGAGAGTGCCGCCGCCAAAGTTCCCGCCGCGACCAATGCCACGACCCAATTCGATAAGTTCGCCATTTGAGGAACGGCTAAATACGTAACGTCGAAATCTATCTTAATTTCATTCGCCACACCACCTACAAATTGGATGATGCCATCTCCATTTAAATCATTGAATACCAGCAATTTAGTATCTTCCCATGTCTTAAACCAATCCGACACTTCCGCATAAGGCACGCCATTGAGTGCTTCCAACATATACGCCCGCGCAAACGCCGACAAAGGTGCAGTCGCCGTAAAAACTATCCCCATAAACAACAAAGTATAAGCCACCGATTTCCGCGCATCACTCACTTTCGGTACGGTAAAATAGCGGACAATAATATGCGGCATCCCCGCCGTGCCGACCATTAATGTGAGTGCGATACAAAACAAATCAATCGTAGGTTTTCCTTGTTGGGTAAATGCCTTGAAGCCAAATTCTTCATTCAATCCGTCCAATTTTTCCAATAAAAACACACTGCCGTCTGCCGTTTTTCCGCCCCAACTAAACCATGGAATGACATTATTCGTCAGCAAAATCGACAGAAAAATAATCGGCACCAAAAACGCAAATGTCAATACACAAAATTGCGCCACTTGCGTATAAGTAATGCTTTTCATTCCACCCCAAACCGCATACAAAAAAACAATACT
>JAHDEO010000126.1:15618-16201 GCA_020628725.1 Saprospiraceae bacterium | reverse complement strand
ATTGTTTCGTTTTTTACGAGCATGTTTAAAATTCAGATGTAAAATGAAAATTCACATTCGGAAAATCATTCTGCGCCATCTCAAGCATCCAAGCTGATTCCGCCAAAAAGACCGATTTGCCGTCTTTGTCTTTTGCAATAGAGCGTTGTTTTTTCTTCATAAATTCGGTCAAATCCGCATCATTTTCAGCGCTCAACCAACAGGCTTTGTGTAGGCGTACAGGCGTATATTTGCACGATGCGCCGTACTCATGTTTGAGGCGATATTGAATCACTTCAAATTGGAGCGCACCTACCGTACCGATGATTTTTCGATTATTAATAGTTTGAGTAAATAACTGCGCGACGCCCTCGTCCATGAGTTGGTCGATGCCTTTGGCGAGTTGCTTGGCTTTCATCGGGTCGGCATTTTCTACGTATTTGAACATTTCAGGTGAGAAACTAGGTATGCCCTTAAAATTCAAAATTTCCCCTTCAGAAAGCGTATCACCAATTTTAAATTTACCCGAATCATGCAAGCCTACAATATCACCGGGAAATGCCTCTTCAACAACTTCCTTTTTGGATGCCATAAATGAGGTCGG
>JAHDEO010000126.1:14349-15608 GCA_020628725.1 Saprospiraceae bacterium | reverse complement strand
GGACTCGAAAATTTCAGCTTCTTTCCACTGCGAATGTGCAGGTAGTTTTTATTTCGTTCAAATAAACCCGAACTCACGCGCACAAAGGCAATTCGATTGCGGTGATTGGGGTCAATATTCGCGTGAATTTTGAATACGAAACCCGAAAATTTATCTTCAAAGGGATCGATTTCGCGCTCTTCGGTGTGTGTGGGTTGTGGGTGCGGCGCAATTTCCGTAAAGCAATCCAACAATTCTTTTACCCCAAAATTATTAATCGCCGAACCAAAAAATACGGGCGATAACTGCCCTGCGCGATAGCGTTCTACATCAAAAGCGTCATATACTTCATCAGCCATACCGACTTCTTCGCGGAGTTCATTGGCAAGGCGTTCGCCGACATGGGTTTCGAGCGTATCGTCGGCGAGGTCGGTGATTCGGACGATGTTGTTTTCGTCTTCTTCGCCTTGTTTAGTATTTGCACGAAATAAAAGTAATTCTTGTTTGTATAAATTGTAAACGCCTTTAAAATCCGGTCCCATCCCGATGGGCCAACTCAATGGACGCACGCGTAGTTTGAGTTTCAATTCAATTTCATCCAATAATTCGAAGGCATCCTTACCGTCTCTATCCAATTTATTGATAAAAACAATGACGGGCGTATCGCGCCTTCTACAAACTTCGACGAGTTTTTCCGTCTGTGTTTCCACCCCTTTTGCTACGTCAATCACCACAATGACGCTATCTACCGCCGTCAATGTTCTGAAAGTATCTTCCGCAAAATCTTGGTGACCGGGCGTATCGAGAATATTGATTTTCAAACCATTATACTCAAACCCCATCACAGAAGTAGCCACCGAGATACCACGCTGCTTTTCGATTTCCATAAAATCGGAAGTCGTCGAGTGTTTAATTTTATTTGACTTGACCGCACCCGCCGTCTGTATCGCTCCACCAAAAAGGAGTAACTTTTCGGTCAGAGTCGTCTTACCGGCGTCCGGGTGACTGATAATTGCAAATGTTCGTCGTCGCTGTATTTCTTCTTTGAAATTCATGGCGCAAAGTTAGCAAGTTCAAGTGTCAAGTTCAAACACAAGTTCAAGTATCATGCATGAGTTACAAACATTATGATTAATTTTGGAGTTGTATTTTATTGTGTTTTTTTGAAATGGCTTTTTTCCTGTACAGGCGACTTCAGTCGCCATGTGATTGCATTATTATCGTTACATGGTGATTGAAATCGCCTGTACGGAAAACCATTTCTCATAATATTTTGAGAT
>JAHDEO010000126.1:10612-14249 GCA_020628725.1 Saprospiraceae bacterium | reverse complement strand
ACATGGTGATTGAAATCGCCTGTACGGAAAACCATTTCTCATAATATTTTGAGATGGAATTATTTGACTTATTTAACTACGCGCTTGGTATTCGCGCTCTGATTGCTTCCGTTTTGGTCGGGCTAATGTGTGGCGTGTTGGGTTGTTTTATTGTCTTGCGAAATATGTCGCTCGTGGGTGATGCACTCGCTCATGCGGTACTGCCCGGTGTGGTGGTCGGTTTTGTGGTTGCGGGTGCGGGTGTGATGGCAATTTTTACGGGTGCAGTGGTTGCAGGATTAATCACGGCGGTATTGATTACGTGGATTCAGCATAATGTGAAAACGAAAAATGATGCAGCAATTGGCATTGTCTTTACCGCAATGTTTTCGATTGGAGTAATGGGTATTTCTAAGGTAGCACGACAAGGGGCACACCTTGACCTTGACCATTTTCTGTTTGGAAATGTGCTTGGACTGTCGGATGCAGATTTGTATCTGACGGCAGGGATCGCGGCTTATGTGTTGCTGAGTGTCGTGCTATTTTATCGTTATTTATTTGCAACTACTTTCCAACCTGTTATTGCAGAGACGATGGGAATTTCCGTGAAGACGATTCATTATTATTTGATGTTGTTATTGTCATTTGCAGTGGTGGCGTCAATGCAGGCGGTGGGTGTTATTTTGGTGGTGGCAATGTTGATTACACCAGCTTCTACGGCTTTGTTGCTGACCAATCGACTGAATTATATGTTGGTGATTTCGGCTATAATTGGTGTATTGGCTTCTGTGATTGGATTGATTATTACGGATTTTTACAATACTACGCCCGGACCTGCAATGGCTGTTACCGCAACATTTTTCTATGTATTAGCGGTATTTTTTGCACCGGAAAAAGGTTTGTTATTCAAATTTTTATACAAAAGAAAAACTCGCAGACGCATTCAATTTGAAGATACTCTGAAACAAACCTTGAAACTGCACGAGCGCGAATCTCTTTCTCTTGATAATTTGAAAGAGCGATTAGGATTCAACATGAATACGATCAGATACAATCTCGGTCTATTGCGTCGTCAGGGCTTGGTCACTCAAAGTGGCGGTGCGCTTGCCATTACACAAGAAGGCGTAAAACAAGCCACCCGATTGGTACGCGCACACCGACTCTGGGAGACGTACATGGTGCAGGAAATGAGTATGGATGCGGGACAAATCCACGAGGAAGCGGAAAAATTTGAGCACGTATTAACGGATGAAATGTTGGATGAACTGGAGGCAAATCTCGGCTATCCCAAACTCGACCCACACGGTGCGCCTATCCCTCAGAATGATTATCGACCGGAAAAACCACTAAGTAGTTTAGCTATCAATACTGTGGGCGAAGTGGCTGAAAATCAATTAAATGATTATCTGGTCACACGTCTTTGGCAATTGGGTATCGGGCATGATGAATCATTTACTGTGAAGCATAAAACGGAAGATTTTATCGAAATTGAAATAGATAACCAACTTGTAAAAGTCCCCATATCATTGGCGGAGAAGGTGAATATTGAGTAGATTTTATTATGTCACTTTTTTTTATTTTTTAAAGCATTTTTTCAAAACATTTGACATATTTGCGATATGTTTGTTTAAAAAAATGTCAAACACTCTGGCAAGTGTTCTAAAAAATCGAGTGACAATATCATGCTTACGCACTACTCATTTAATGATTCATACAAATTATCGAATGCGCTATTAGTCTTCATATTATTATGTTGCTCAAGCAACATAACTGCCTCTGATATAGACAGTCTGCTTCAAACTTATAGTGACTGTACTGATGAAGAAACATGTTACCAAGCTGCGGTCAGACTCTACGAGGAATATGAAAATCAGGACTCCTTATTTGTATTTGCGGAAGCGGCTTTTCATTATGCCAATAAGCTGAATAAAGCTGAATACCTTGCCGAATCACTTCGATTTTTGAGCCATGAAAGTGTATTTGAGGATAACCTTATAGAAGCGGATTCACTGGCAAATCTGGCACTTCAACATGCCGAGGGATTAATTCAAACTTCTGATACTTACATCGACTTAGCTGCCTTACAGAGCTACTTAGGGCGTCCCGATTCTTGCTTGCTAATTTTGGAAGACTTGATGGCAGAAATCGGAAAAGATACCGCAGGCATTGATTGGGTAGCTTATTATGATGTGCGCGGAATGTGTCACAATGATGCGGGACAAATCGCTAATACTATTCAAGATTATCTCATAGTAAAAAAAATGACCTCTCCGGATTCGCCCAAACATAAGGAAATTAACAAGGAATTATCCGTGATTTATGGGTCATTTGACTCTAACGAAAAAGTACTCGAACTGTATAGAACAAGGCAGGCTGAATCACATGCAGAAGGCAATTATTTCCAAGAATTGTTCGATTATCTCAACATCTTAGATTGCCTCAGAGAACTTGGTGACCACGAAACCTCCATTAAAACAGGACATGAAATCATCAATCTGAAAAACGAACACGGCGTCAGTGGAGCCTTTGGTTATGTGTATTATTGCATGGGCGATGCTTTCCGACAACTCAATCAGCGAGATTCTGCGCGATATTATATTGAAAAAGGTATCGCTCATTCAAGAGAGAATAATGAACATAGAGAATTGGCGGATAATCTATATGGTAAAGCTGCCTTATTGATAGATGAGGGGAATTATAAAGCTGCAAAACCTGTTGCAGAGGAAGCGATGTCTTTGAGAAAGTATTATGACGATGAATTATTGGACCAATATGCCAAAATAAATGCGGCTTTAGGAGATTACGAAGCAGCACATGATGCACTGCGAACCAACTGGGATGAATGGCAAGAGCGCAATTCTGAAGAGGAAATGAAGCGATTAGCTTCTATGTTGGTTAATGATAAAATTGAATTGGAACGCACACAAGAACGCCAAAATTTTGAACATAAAATCCAGTCTCAGCGTCAATCCAATGGCATTGCTTTGCTGGCTCTTTTTGTTGTGAGTGCACTTATTTTTGCGTATTTTCAAATTCGCTCAAAGAAAAAATTGCAGCAACTCAACGAAGCCCTCCAAAAACAAAATGATGCCCTCGAACAATTCGCCTACATCACTTCGCACGACCTCAAAGAACCCATCCGAAATATCTCAGGGTTTGCCGGCTTATTGGATAGAAAACGAGCTGCGTATGGATATAGTAAAGAAGAACAAGAGTATCTGGGTTTTATCCAAACAGGCGCGAAAAAAATGTATAACACCGTGGAAGCCATCAGGCAATTCACCAAGTTTTCTTTTTCCAGAGCTGAGGCTGAGATTGTTTTTGTAGAGGAAGTCTTTGAGACAGTTCGACAAAACCTCTCCCAACTTATCAAAGAAAAAAACGGACAACTCGAATTTGTCAACAAAGAAAATATAACTGAAGTGATGTTTCCCGAAGAAATGTTGATTCTCATCCTTCAAAACCTCGCGCAAAACGGCTTCAAATACAACGACTCTCCTCAGCCCAAAATCACGATTGAATTAATGACGAAAGGGAAAAAAGTCCATTTCAAAGTAAAAGACAACGGGATTGGCATTCATCCCGAATATTTTGAAAAAATATTCGTCCCATTCAAAACACTCAAAAACAAAAGCGTCAACGGTTCATCCGGTTTAGG
>JAHDEO010000126.1:0-10512 GCA_020628725.1 Saprospiraceae bacterium | reverse complement strand
TCTGGTCTTACATCAAAAATCTGTTCCGCGACGTAGAAGAAAGCTCGCATGTACGCCCGTATATACACGAGACGTTGGAGCGCGGTACGTCTGAATTGGAAGGCTATGAAGTGTGGAAATCTGACTTGGCGCGACATCGTTTGATGAATAGTTTGGGTGATGAGTACGCTACGCATCGAATAGACCCGTCGAAAGTGGATAGGTCGTTGGATTTTCTGGATACGCCTTCGATGAAGGGGTTCGTGATTCATGCGTCGATTGGTGGCTATGATTTGAAGGAATTGCGACACTTGCTCGACTATCTGAAAGAGCGTGTATTGACAATAGATTATAAAACTTACGTCTCCGACCGCCGCATCTACAATCGTGATGGCAAGAACGAAATGGTAGAACGCCATTACCTCAAACCCAAAGTCAAAGTCACTGAAAATGAGCAAATCACACAAAAGTACGGCAATATTCGTATCGAATTAAAATGCCAGAATGATGTACCAATTAATTTGAAATTCAGCGCGACGGGTTATCACGACAGGTTGTTTGAAGAAGCAGAAGATTTTCGGGTACTGATGTCAATTTTGACAGGTTAATATAGATTCCTTTTTCGGAAAATGTAATTTAAATGTTGTACCCTTCCCCAGCTTTGAGTCTACTGTAATATCTCCATGATGTCTTTCCATAATTTTCTTACAAGCAGATAAACCGATACCCGTTCCCGCATATACATCTTGTCCATGTAGCCTCATAAACATGCCAAATATACGTTGGTGATATTGCTCGTCGATACCTATTCCATTATCTTTTACACACAAATCACCTGTCTCATCAATGTATACATTGATGGTAGGTTGGGCTGCTTCATTGTATTTGACAGCATTTTCTATCAAATTTTGAAACAAAATGAGCATATGTGTTTTGTTGGCTGCAACTACGGGTAAATCATCTACGGTGACTTGTGCATTCTTGTGATTGAGGGTAGCGCGCAGGTTGTTTTGTGCAATAAGCAATACATCATTAAGGTCAATAGATTCAAATACTAATTCTTCCTTTTCCAACCTCGAATACTCCAATAAATCATTTATCAACATTGCCATTTCACTCGAACTATCTTTGATATAACCCAGATACTCCGAGACAATAGGATTCTGAGGCTGTTCCTCAAGCTCCCTTTCAATTAGATTTAAAAAATTGCTAATGGTGCGTACAGGAGCTTTCAATTGATGCGAGGCGACATAGGCAAAACGCTCCAATTCTTCATTTGCCAAATTGAGTTTATCATTATTTATTTTCAATAAATCCAATAATTTATCAGCTTGTACCTGATAAGATTTATTGTCCATAATATATGATGCAAACAGTATCATACAGCAAATATTAGCTACTATCAGAGCATATACTCCCGGTAATTGTGTAGAGTAGTGTTGCATAGGGCTATCGTAGAAAGCTACATAGAGTTGTGCCACAGCAAACGAACCCACCAACCAAAATAACAAACCAATACGCATTCGCCATGTGCTGTAAAAAACCGCCAGAGTAACGAAAAGGGGCGCATAAAATACTTCTGCTCCCGATCTATCTCCAAAAATCATAATCACACTTACAATAATCAGAGGTGCTACAAGATTCAATGCGACACGAGCCGACTCATATTTGCGGCGATATTGAAGATGAAGAATCGAAAAAAATAGGACATAAGTTATTAACACTACAAGAACATCGTAGTACTTAGCAATAATAAGACTATAAGAAATAGAAGGAATGCCCGCCAAAATAATAACAAAGGCAAATTGATTGAGCAATCTGACACGCCTTCGCTCTTCGCGGCTCAAGTTATCAGTAATACCTAAGTCTGAAGTCCTATTCCATAGATGTACTATGCCACCTATCATGTTCATATGCGACTATTTTCAATACCACGTTGTTCTGTCAGAATAGCTCATACGAACTATCCCATTACAGCTTGGAGGGAGATGCTGTTCAAATAGGAGATAGAGCAATAAATATCGGAAAATCTAAAATTAGTTAATTTGTGAATAAGAACAAAATTATTTGACTAAAACAATTGTCCAAATTCTTACAAAATATAGTCGTCAAAACAGACTTGTTGTAAATTTTTCAGCGGGAGAATCTTTCAAAAATCACCTAACTGGTTTCATACCAAGCACTTCCTCTGCAAATTTGAAGGTTTCTTTTCTTACTTCATCCAAATTTTTATTTTGCAAACTGGAAGGCAATACATGTCCACCTTCTTCAAATGCCACCATACGTTTCTTCTCATCAGGTGTTCTAATCTTTTTAAACATCTTTTTCATCGCAGGAATAGATACCACTTGGTCGCAATTTTCTTTATCCTTGTAATAATACCCTACAAATACCGGATGTTCAATTTCTTTAAAAACATCGCTATTCATCGTCGTATTTACCAAGCTACGTACTGCCTGTATCCCTTCCAAACGATATTTAGTCGTCCAATACGGGCGACAAGATTCAGGCATCCCTTTGATTTCATGGTAATTGCTGCCGTTGGCATAACGCGCCATCTGCAAACCCCAAGGATTCACAATCAAACGTGATTTTTTATCCTTCAAATCAATATTGGGCGAATACATAATGTGCGCGTGTAAAAGGTCGGGATTATACGAAGCCACATATGTGCCAAGCGTACTTCCTGTCGAACAAGACATTAAAATCACCTTCTCGCCCAATGCCGTAGCCATCGTTATTGCTCGACGTGCTGACATAATCAAGTCTCTGGGCATCAGCTCTTTAAACGACTCCGGGTCATCTACCCCATGTCCTTCAAGTAATGGCAAATAGAGATTCGCACCATACCTTTCTGCAAATTCACGATGTAGCGGATCGCCTTCCATCGGACTCGCAGAGAAGCCATGCAAGTATATAATACTGTATTCGGTTTTTGTCTTATTCGCAGGATCTACCCATACAATGCGAGATTGATTATTGGGTTTCAGGCTATCAAGATTTTTATCCTTAATACGGTCTTCGATAATATTCAAAGGCATACCCGATGCCTTAATTTCTATCTCAGAATCTTTCCAATCCTCATAATCAGGGCGCGGTCCGAAAATATACGCCCCCAAAATCAATAATGGGATGATATAGTACAATCGTTTCATTGGTCAAAAATAATAAAAAGTGTTGTAGTATCGTAGTGTTGTGGTGTTGTAGTGCAATTCATTGTTTTTTATGACATGAAAATGCTAATTTTACCATCAAAATATCAACCACGATACTACGATACTAAAACACCACAACACTAAGTACATGTTTTCAGAACTCATCATAGGTACAATGCGTCTTGGCACTTGGGATGCCAATTATAATACAGCTCAATGGCAAAGCTTCATTGAAGATTGTCTCGCAATGGGCATGACGACCTTCGACCATGCCGATATTTACGGAGATTACACTACAGAAGCAGACTTTGGGAAGGTCTTGCAAAATGCACCACAATTGCGTGATAAGCTACAAATTATCACCAAATGTGGCATCTGCCGTGTCTGCGAAAATCGCCCGCAATTTCGCATCAAATCCTATGATTCGAGTAAGGCGCATATTATGACTTCCGTTGATAATTCTCTACGAGATTTGCAGACGGAATACATCGACATGCTCCTCCTCCACCGCCCCGATTACCTTATGGAACCGGACGAAATCGCCGAAGCATTTACAGAATTGCTTTCTGCCGGAAAGGTCAAATCTTTTGGTGTTTCCAACTTCACGCCCTCGCAGTTTCAATTGTTCAATGAAGCCTTTCCATTGGCGACCAATCAAGTTGAAATCTCTATCACAGCAAGACATACATTTGAAGACGGTACACTCGACCAATGTATGCGTCATGGCATTCGTCCGCAAGCATGGTCGCCACTTGGCGGCGGTGTTATTTTTGGTGAAAATGAAATCGCAGAACGCGTAAAAAAAGTAGCTCAACCATTGATGGAAAAGCACAACGCTTCACTTGACCAACTCTTACTCGCATGGTTGCGTCGTCATCCCGCACAAATATTGCCCGTACTTGGTACGACCAAAATTGAACGGGTAAAAACCGCCGTCGATGCGCTTGATATTCAACTGGATAGAGTAGAATGGTATGATTTGTGGCAAGCTGCTACGGGGGAAGATATTGCTTAATTTCGTTCGCTCGTTACCCGTGTATTCGTTGACTCGTTTATTGGAGCATTTCCCGAGGGCAAATAAAAAACAAATCAACGAGTCAACGAATCACGAATCACCGAACTTCGATTCAACATAATCACCAACAACACCATGTAAAACGCCGTTCCAATCGCTGTTTCCAACGTATTTTCTACCATAAATGAAGTAAATACAATGGTATAAAATGCCAAAAACAACACATCCAAATATCTTTTTCTATGGAATAAAGGAACAAAAAACGCTATCACAAACAAAAGCACACCTACTAAGCCCGTAGCGGTATAAAAAAACAAGAATTGATTATGTGGCAATTTTGGGTCTAATGTTGGGTAATGTGTGCTATAGGCAGCTTCGGTGGCATCTTTGACATCGCCTGTACCTACACCAATGAAAGGACTTGATTTGGCAGCTTCAAACGCCATTTGATAAGAAGCAAGGCGTTGAGTATCAGAATATTCGCCTACATTTTTTTTGATAAAAAATTCGACATAATTGTGTCGCATCAAGTATACTTGTGCTTTAAATCCGGGTGAAAACTGAAAAGCTAGAATAGGCAAGGCAATAATGGCTAATCCCATCATTCCACCAATTAAATAGCGTTTAGTTAGAAAGATGTAACGCACAATTAGCGCGAAACCCGCAAGATATAAAGCCAGTATGCCACTACGCACCGACAAGATGTGAATGAATACCAACAGGAATAAAGCACAGCCCAGCAGCAAATATTTTTCCGAAGGAAACTTCAAATAAAAATTTTTACCGTATAAATAAACACTCGCAAAAAACGCCAGCGCGACCAAAAGACTGAATCGTATATGGTTAATCGGTGTCGGAATGGAGCCGCTACGCCCAATGCTATAATTGATTTCCTCAAAATTCATCACATAATTCGCCCCTACACCTACACACGAAATGACAATTAGTGTGACAAGCAAATACAATAAGCTAAAATACTGTTTATCAGTAAATTTCGGCAATCCTGCGATGGCAATAGGTAAGAGTAAAAAAGGTAGTTTTATGCGTAATCGTTCCGATAGATACGCTACATTTTCCGAATACAAACCACTAATTAATACAATAAAAAAAATAGCTGTAAGCGCAAGCAGGGTTTTATCTGAAATGAAATTTTGCCATACCGTTCTAAGGTCTTTTCGTATTAATCCCAATGCCACGAGTGCTGCCATCCCAATCGTCAATAAAAATTTGGATGTCAATAGTGCGACTATCAAAATAGCACAAGTGAACCATGTGAGATTGGCGCGGGTAAAATATGAAGATGGTTGTGGCATGAGTTGTTGTTGTGGCAACAAATTTATGATTTTTCCTAAAATGAAAAAAGATACGCTGAAATGCAACGTCATTTAGGCAATTCCCATGAATAAATTGTACAATTCAGGCGAGCTATTTTTTCTTTAGACGAGCCAAATTTGATGCGAATACTCCCTGTATTTAAGGAGAATTTGGGAAAGTATAAAGGAAAAAGAGCCGCATTAATTGTTTAATTTATTTATGGGAATTGCCTTACATTTATCTGTTAAAACAACGTTAAGTATTGCCAACATATTTAACGAAGCACGTTATTTGCCCGTTACATTTGCGTTAGGAACGCGAAATAAATGAATTTACTTTCTTGACTGAGAGAGTTTGTTCTCAGTTTGGGCTTTGAAACCCGCATAAATGTTGATATTTTCAGGGCTTCGAAGTGCAAAATGAGGGCAAAATATCCTGTCAAGATGGTAAAGTTATTTTTTTCGTGTTCCTTACCATTTAAACTTCCCCTGCAAGATCGCGTCAAATAGAAAATAATCCTTAACTTTGATTGTTATGAGACAAGTCTTTTTATCTATCATATTAATAGGCTTTGCAACTGCAATGATGGCACAAGCCAAAAAAGCCAATAACGTCGTACAAGTCTCCGGTATCGTGATGACTAGCGATAGTCTCTATCCGGTATCGTATGCGACCATTGCCGTAAAAGGTACAAGTAGAGGGACTTATGCGAATTACGAAGGTTTTTTCTCCATCGTAGCGCGTAAGGGGGAGACACTACAATTCTCGGCAATCGGCTATGAACCTAAGGAATATACCATTCCCGCAGACCACATCGGCGACCGTCTTACACTCGTCCAATTGCTTACGGATGATTCATATAATCTACCTGAAACGGTGATTTTCCCGTGGCCCAGCCGTGAACATCTCAAACTTGAGTTTCTTGCACTCGATGTCAAAAAAGACCTCGAAGACCGTGCTAAAGAAAATCTCGAACAGCGTCAACTTGCCGCACTTGGCGAGACAATGGCAATGGACGGTAATGAAAATAGCGACCTCTACCTACGCCAACAAGCCCAATCCTACTACCACTACGGCAACCAAACACCCTATCAAGGCATCTTCAATGCCTTTGCATGGGCAAAATTTATCAAGGCTTGGAAAAACGGAGAATTTAAACGAAAGAAAAAAGAGTAGCGAGTGGACGAGTAACGAGTAGCGAGGAAAAAATGCTACTCGTTACTCGTTACTCAATACTCAATACTCACAACATGAAGATAATCTCGTACAACGTAAATGGCATACGTGCAGCCCTGAAAAAAGGTTTTGCAGAATGGATGGCGGCAGGTGATTATGATATTGTTTGTTTGCAGGAAACTAAGGCGCGTCCTGAGCAGGTAGATACCGCAATTTTGGAGGAAATGGGCTACCATCACAATTGGGTATCAGCCCAAAAGAAGGGATATAGCGGGGTCGCAATTTTCTCTAAACAAAAACCGGATAAAGTCGTGGAAGGCTGCGGTGTGGAGGAATTTGACTCGGAAGGACGCGTGATACGCGCCGATTTTGGTGACCTTACTATTGTTGATATTTATTTCCCTTCGGGAACGGCAGGTGATGTGCGGCAGGAGGTAAAATATCGTTTCTTAGACCACATCTACAAATGGGCAGACGAATTGCGTAAAGAACGCCCAAATCTCGTCATATTAGGCGATTATAACATCGCGCATACCGAAATGGATATTCACAATCCAAAAGGAAATAAGAAAAATTCAGGTTTTTTGCCGGAAGAACGTGAATGGATGACCAAGTGGTTTGCGAATGGCTTCACTGATTCATTCAGGCATCTCAATCCTGAACAGGTGCAATATAGTTGGTGGAGTTATCGAGCCAATGCCCGTGCGAATAATAAAGGTTGGCGTATCGACTATATTTCCGTCACCGATAATCTAAATGCACAACTCCAACATGCTCAACAACTTACCGATGTAAAGCATAGCGACCATTGTCCTGTTTTACTTGAGTTGTCGAGTTGATGAATTGACGGGTTGTTGGATTATTTTCGCGTAGCAAAAAATATTACCTCAACAACTCGTCAATTCAACAACTCATCAACTCGTCAATTCAACTTAATAAATTTGCTTGAGGTCGAAAACCAATTGCTACCGCGTACTCTAATAAAGTAAGTCCCTGCGGCAAGATTATCTGTCGGAAAACTCAACAAATTAGGTCCGTAAGTAATGTTTGCTTGAGTCTCTGCCATCAATTTTCCTGTTAGGCTTATCACGTCGATGAAGACCGTTTCATCACTATTGGCGAATAAATTGACGGATGCCTCGCGTTCACCCATTACAGGATTTGGAAATACCTCAATGACCGTCCCCACATCATCCGCAGTACAATCAGAATTGATTTGTATGATGTCAAAATATTCGTGATCGCCATCTGCATCTACCTGTTTGAGTCGATAGTATACTGTAGTGCCTGCCCATGAATCGACAAAATTGTAGTTTGTATTTTCCAATGAATTTCCGGCGGCACTCACTCGTCCTACCTCGATGAATTGAATAGCATCCAAACTCCGTTCTACCACAAAATAATCCGAGTTAATCTCAGTAGCTGTCTCCCATTTGAGATAATTTTTGCACTCGCGTTCTTCTCCCGAAAAATTGAGTAGTTCAACGGGAAAATTAGTCACGCAATCGGAGGCATTCTCGTAAGCATTTTCAGCAGTATTTAGCCTCATATCCACACCATTTTCGGTAAAAATCTCACCTACGAAAGTCGGCGGAAATACAGCCTGCGGATGCCATTCCAAATCATAACAAGCTTCATCGCTTATTATATCAAACTCTATACGCCCTACCTGTACCCACTTCTCGGCGGTCACATAGTAGCCGTCACCTCCCGCAAGCTCTACATTATACGACATAACAGTATCCAGAGAGCCGGTCAGATTGTGTGGAGAAAATAAAGTGAAACCTAAAACACGAGCCAGCGGGAGATCGTCTCCCCCAATAAATCCGGAGACGGACATTTCTTCTATAATTCGGGGATTGGCGAGTGCATCGCGGTTAAATGAAAAGCGATAATTCTGCTCGCTCATAAAAAATTCTGTATCGGTAGAAGCCGCTCTGACCTCAATCACAAAGTTGGCAACGGTGCCATCACCAAAACGTGAATGGTCTACAAATCGTACATCATTTTGTCCGTTTTGGGCTTGTAAATTCAAAGCAAAGGCGATAAAAACCAGTGCTGATAATAGTACATTTTTCCTCATAACGCATAGTCTAATAGGTGTTGAAAGTTACTCTGTGCCTGACAGATTAACTAATAACGATTAATTAATTTGATATGGATAGATCAGGGAAAGTTTTGTCTTTGAAAAAAGACACTTTCACCAGAGTTGTTTTTATTAGATGTAATAATCGGCCAGAAGGTTGCTTATACCTAAAATTATTTTTTATATTTTTTTATCAGGTCTTTTGTGACAAGAAAAAAGGGAGTAGTCATGTGACTACTTCCCGGTTAAATTTAGTCTTTTTATGTTAAAATGTCTCTTTTTTAATTGGTTGATGATTGATTACTTAATCCAAGTTGCCGACAACTTGGGAAATTCCAAAAAACAAATTCAAAATCCCAATTTTAATCTGTTTCCATCGAATTTCGTTGGAATTTGGAACTTGCTCAAGTTGCGGATTTATTCGCAACTTGAGTTACTTATTCAATTTAACAAACTTATTTACCGAAGAAAACCAACCATCTCCGCGCACTCTGATAAAGTAAGTACCGGGAGCAAGATTATCTGTTGGGAAGCGAAGCAAGTTCGGACCATCAGAGATACTTGTCCTCGTCTCAGATAGCAAAGCACCCATCACATTTACGACCTCAATATGAACGGTCTCTGATGTATTGGCAAATAATTTGACAAATGCCTCATGATTGCCCACCATCGGATTTGGAAATACATCAATAAATGTCCCCACATCATCTGCATGACAATCCGAGTCTATTTTTATGATGTTAAAATATTCATAGCTGCCATCTATATCCACTTGCTTGAGTCTGTAATACATCGTAGCACCTGCCCACGAATCCACAAAATTGTACATGACATTTTGCTGCGAATTTCCGGCAGCATCCACACGTCCGATTTCATTAAATTGAACGGCGTCCAGACTGCGTTCTACTACAAAATAATCCGAATTGGTTTCTGTAGCAGTCTCCCACTCAAGATGATTTTTGCAATTGCGCTCTTCTCCCGTAAAACTGATTAATTCGACAGGAAGTATGCATAAGCATCCCGAAGCATTGCCATAAAAATTCTCATCGGTCGTGGAGCGAGCATCAATGCCATTGTCGGTATACACTTCTCCTACAAAAGTAGATGGAAAGACCGACTGCGAATGCCATTCCAAATCATAACAGGTCGAATCCATAGACATTACATCGAACTGTACGCGCCCGACCTGTGTCCACTCATCGGCAGTCAGGTAGTAACCATCGCCACCGCCAAGTTCTACATTATAAGACACCACAGTATCTAAGGATCCCGTCAGGTTGTGCGTGGAGAAAAATGCAAAATTCTGGGCAGTACGAGGAACTTCAAGCGGACTAATATAGTTTGATACGGTCAGCTCTTCAACGATGGTAGGATTATCGAGCACATCACCATTGAATGAGAAGCGGTAATTTTGTTCGCTCATAAAAAACTCCGCTTCCGGGACAGCCGCTTTCACTTCTATCGTAAATATAACAGGATCGGCAGAACAGTTGACACGTGGTTCCTGTACAAAGCGTACATCGCTTTGTCCGTCTTGTGCATGTATATTCAGGGCAAAGGCTATGAAAGCCAATAGAAATAATGTTGGATTTTTTTTCATGACTTTTCTTAAAAAAGGTTAAGAGGCTGTTTAAAACTTATACGAACTTTGAATCAATAGGTTGTGTTTTTGATAAAGAAGAAATTTTAAACAAACTCTATGTAAGTATCAGAAAGAACATTTATTTAATTTCTGATAAGTGCTTCGACGAAAATAAATTACACTTTCATGTTACACAATTCGCTGA
>JAHDEO010000661.1 GCA_020628725.1 Saprospiraceae bacterium | reverse complement strand
AATGTGAGTTTATCGGGATAAATGACCATTTTTGCAACGCAGAGTGAGTGAAAAAGAACGAGTAGTTTTGACTAATTATTTATTGCGAGTTGCCTTACTTCATCCACAGCCCTGCTTTCTTGCTAATTAAGACTCAAATATCGAATATACGCAAACCTTTTTTGGATTTTGGGGCTATATCAAGCCTTTCTAATTTGCTCAATCTTCTCCAAAGCCATCCGCACATTTTTCACCAACAAATCCGTATTCAAATCCCGCACCACTTCCTTCGTAAATAACTTCGACCCCATGCCCACGCAAGTCGCACCTGCCTGAAACCAAGTATCCAAATTATCCAAAGAAACGCCGCCCGTCGGCATGATTTTCGTCCACGGCTGAGGAGCCTTCACAGCTTTGATAAAGCCCGGACCATACACGCCACCCGGAAATAATTTGACCAATTCACAGCCCAACTCCTCCGCAGCACAAATCTCCGTCAGAGACCCACAACCCGGTGACCACAATACTTTCCGCCGATTACACACCCGCGCAATATCTTCCCGAAACACAGGCGTCACCACAAAGTTTGCCCCTAAACTCATATACAACGAAGCCGTCCCCGCATCCGTCACCGAGCCCACACCAAGTATCATTTCCGGCAATTCGGCATTGCAAAAATGACTCAACTGACCGAAAACCTCATGGGCAAAATCCCCTCGATGTGTAAATTCCAACAGCCGCGCACCGCCTTCATAACAGGCTTTCACCAGCGTCTTTGCCACCGAAATATCTGAATGAAAAAATAGCGGAACCAAGCCCGATTTTTCCATTTCCTGTATCACTTCTATTCTTGTAAAACGTGCCATTTATTTGATTGAGGTTGACGATTGACGGCAGACGGACAACGGTGGACGGTGGACGGCAGACGGTGGACGGATAATTCCGTTCACCAACTCCCGTTTACCGCTCGCCGTCAACCGTCAACCGTCAACCGTCAACCGTTATCTACTTACTCTACCGCTTGCGTCTCCCTGCATCAATTTTTCGACTTCAGCAACCGTAGAAAGGTTCGCATCACCGTAAATCGTGTGTTTGAGACAAGAAGCCGCTACTGCGAAATCAAGGGCTTTTTGGTCGTCTTGATATTTTAACAAACCACATATCAAACCGCCCATAAAACTATCGCCACCACCCACTCGGTCAACGATATGCGTGATTTGATAAGTACGTGTTTTCAATAATTCATCGCCATTATATAGTACGCCCGACCACGAATTGTGCGAAGCACTAATCGAACCGCGCAAGGTGACAATGACCTTTTTCGCTCGCGGAAAACGCTTCATTAATTGCTGACAAACAGACAGATACGACTCCGCTTCCACCGAATGTCCTTGCGTGACATCTACGCCTTCCGGGTGAATGTCGAAGTGCTTTTCTGCATCTTCTTCATTACCCAAAATAACATCACAACCCGCGACCAAATCCGGCATCACCTCTGCGGGCGACTTGCCGTATTTCCATAATTTTTTGCGATAATTGAGGTCGGTAGAAACGGTTACGCCCATTCGATTCGCCACTTGTATCGCTTCCAAACAAGCATCTGCCGCCCCCTGCGAAATCGCCGGAGTGATGCCCGTCCAATGAAACCATTCCGCATCCGCAAAGACTTTTTCCCAATCAATCATGCCCTTTTCAATGGAGGACATGGCAGAATGTGCGCGGTCATACACGACCTTCGAGCCGCGAGCTACTGCACCCGTTTCCAAAAAATAAATGCCCAATCGCTCTCCACCTCGCACGATATGTTGTGTGCCGACTCCGCGTTTTCGCATTTCCATTAAGGCACATTCGCCAATATCATTTTCAGGTAGGCGTGTGACAAATTCGGTTGGAATACCATAATTTGCCAGCGAGACGGCAACATTGGACTCGCCACCGCCATATATCACATTAAATTGCGAGGCTTGCGAAAACCGCAACCATCCCGGCGGTGCCAATCGCAACATAATTTCCCCAAATGTTACTACTTTTTTCATAGTGTAATGTAGCACAGGCTTCCAGCCTGCACCGCGTTTGCATTGTTACTTTATTAGGTGCGTTCCATACGTAGTGCAGGCTGGAAGCCTGTGCTACGTTAAATTCCAAGTGCTTGACCACCACCGATTTGTACAGTTTCGGCAGTCATAAAAGACGCACCCTCACCGGCAAGAAATGAAACCACAGAAGCCACATCTTCGGGCTGTCCGAGTCTGCCGAGCATGATATTATTTGCCCATGAAGCAAAGACCTCCGGCTTGGTTGATTTAATTTGTTTGTGAAAATCCGTATCAATTGTTCCCGGCGATACGGCGTTTACTCTGATACCGTATTCTGCCAAATCTTTGGCTAATGCTCTTGTAATGGTATGCACGCCCGCCTTCGATGTACCGTACATTCCGGCTCCCGGACCGCCTGCATTCCACCCCGCATTGGAGGTGAAATTGATAATCGTCGGGTGGTCTCCTTTTTTGAGGAAGGGAATGGCAGCTCTCGATACAATAAATACCGAATCCAAGTTAAGTGCTTTTTCTGTAAAATTCGGTAGTCATCACCTC
>JAHDEO010000125.1 GCA_020628725.1 Saprospiraceae bacterium | reverse complement strand
AAGCCTCATCAATATCCTGCCATTTCGTTAATGGTTTTCCATCTTTAGGCAAAGCTTGTAAATCACCGAAATCACCTTGCCATGGACAAGGTCTTAAGATAACGGGAATCACAATCGTCTTTTCTGCTTCGTGTCTCGCTCTTGCAGCACGTACTTCTTCTTCATAAAAATAATCGGAACTCAAAGCATCGATACTTAGCAGCAGCAGCACGATGTCTGCCTTTTTAAGGTGATCCTTAATAGCTTTGTCCCAATCATCTCCCGCATGGATTTCACCATCGTACCAAATATTGAGATTATCGTATCTGCGTTGGAGTAGCTTCAACGAAATATGCAATCGCTTGAGGTATTCCTCATCCTTTCTCGAATACGCGATGAAGATATTGATATGTTCGGCGTTGGTGTTCATGTCGGAGTGCAAAGATAGGGAGTTTTACGCTTTTTGAGACTACACATCAAATTAAACTTCATCTTCATCTTCATCTTACGCTTATTTGTGTTATTTTCGCAAAAAAATCGTAGATATTCGGTACGCCCTTTTCAACCTCACCCCCAGCCCTTCTCCAATCTTGGAGAAGGGAGCCACATTTATTTTTTGCAAGACAAAAAATAAATGAACTACCCTCTCCTTCCCAAGGAGAGGGGTTGGGGGTGAGGTTCGCGGAGAGTGCTGAATAATTACAAAAAATCAATCATGCTTCGCAAAATTCTGTCCTTTTTCGGCATCCTCATTGGTACGATTGTATTGGCTTTGGTCGTCATCGCGGCGTTCTTTGAAGACCAAGTCGGCGAACTCTTCGTGCGCGAACTCAATAAAAGCCTCAAAAGCGACCTTCGCATCGAAAATGTCGATTTATCATTAATCAAATATTTTCCTGAAGCCGGTGTCACATTAGAAGGCGTCAAAATGAAAGGTGGCTACTCAAATAGTGGTACGCTTTTACAGGCGCAAGACCTATCACTGCGCTTTGCTTCGATGAGTTTGTTGAGTGGAAAATATAAGATAAATTCTATTGATGTGAATGATGCCTCGATGAATGTTTTGATTGATAAACAAGGCAGGGCGAGTTATGATATTTTCAAAGATACGGGAGAAACGAGTAGCAATACCGAATTTGACTTGGCATTGGAACGCGCTACACTCAATAATATCCAGCTCATTTACATAGACGAAATCACCAAACAAGAAGTCGTCATGACGATTGAGAATGCGGATATTTCCGGTCAATTTTCCAATGAAAAATTTGCATTAAATTGTAAAAGTCACATCTTTTCCGATTACATTGAAATACAAGGGGAAAGATACCTCACAGGTAAAGACCTCAACTATTCCGGCAAGATGGACACTGACCTCAAAAACGGTATTTACCAACTCCGCGATATGGTGTTGGAAGTAGATAATGCCAATACATTTATCGTAGACGGTACGATTGAATCCAAACAAAACGCTACGGATTATGACTTGACTATCAAGGGAGAAGATTGTAGTTTGAGTTCTGTATTGGGTGTTTTGCCTGTAGAATATGAAAAAGCATTTGGTGATTTTGAAAGTACGGGAAGGTTCTTTTTTAAATCATTTATCAAAGGAAGATACGACGCCATCAATACGCCGTGGACGAATATAGAATTTGGTCTGGACGATGGCAAAATCACCTCGCCACGCTTGGATTATGCGCTCAAAGATGCTTCGTTTAATGCTATCTTTGACAATGGCGGTAATAAGCCCGAAACCGGAGCTTTCAGTATGCCCGATTTTACAGCAAAATTGCGCGGCGAACCCATCTTCATGAATATCAAAGCCATCAATCTCGACGACCCTGATGTTGATTTTGACTTCAAAGGGAATATCTCTATGGATGCCGTTCATGACTTGTTTAATTTACCAATTATTGAAGATGGTAGCGGACTTTTTGAAGTGAATGAATTTTCCGTTTCGGGAAAATATAAAGACATGATTGACCCGTATACCGTAGGGCGTGTAGACGCGAAGGCTGTGATGAATTTCAATGATTTTGAATTAAAAATGCACGGAAAGTCAGTCACATTTGAAGCAGGTGAATTGAGTATGCACAATAATAAACTCTCCGTAAAAGATGTGAACATTAACGGTCCCGGTACTAACCTGACGATTACGGGAGATTTCGAAAATCTTATCCCTGTTTTTTTCAAAGATTCATTAAATACCAAACAAGCACAAATCGAATTTAATGCGATATTAAATGGAAAATCACTTGATATTGACCAACTGATTGATATGGCTTCGTTGGATATTGAAGAAGGTGATGTACCGGAAGCAGAATACGATTCATTGAAGCAAAACGAAGTGGAGCAGAATGAGGATTTTTTCGCCTTATTGGATGGTACATTTGAAGCGAATATTGATGAGGTGAATTATCGGGAAATAGAAGCCGAAAATCTGACCGGACAACTCATCTTCGCAGATAGCAAACTCAAAATCCGCAATGTAAAAGTGGATGCGATGGAGGGCAATTTTACACTACGCGGTGACGTTACTTTTGATGAAGACCCTGACTTGACCACGATGATTTACTGTGAAGATATTGACGCAAGAGTATTTTTCAAGCAAGCAGAAAATTTCGGACAAGATTATTTGACAGATAAAAATGTACGAGGCACGCTTGATGCCAAAATCAAAATTGATGCGAAGTGGGACGAAACGGGAGAATTTTTGGATAATGAATTACGAGTGCTTTCTGATGTAGAATTGACGGATGGTGAATTGGTCGGTTTTAAAATGCTGGAAGATTTTTCTAAGTACATCAAATTACAAGATTTACGAAGAATAAAATTTTCAAATACAAGAAATCAATTTGCTCTTAAAAATAATACATTTTACATCCCAACGATGTTTATTCAAAGCAATGCCACGAACCTAACCTTCTCTGGCAGACACACCGTTGACCACAAAATGGATTACCTCATCAAAGTCAACGGTGGGCAAACGCTGATGAATAAATTCAAGCGATTCAACCCCGAACGCAAGCCCCTCAAAGCCAAAAAGAAAGGCTTTATAAACATTTATACACACGTATTCGGCACATTGGACGAATACGATTTTAAATACGGAAAAAGAAATTACAACCGCGTCTTGGATTCGGGATTGGGGCGAAAATACGAGCAAATCCGCCGTGAAGTAAGCCGCGAACTCGCCGTAGAAGCCCTCTACGAACCTACCGAGCTGCAAGATGAAAATTGATGAGTTGACGAATTGTTGAGTTGTCGAGTTGTCGTATTTTTTGCTTCGCAAAGCTCCTCAACACAACAACTCTATAACTCGACAAATCATTATTATGCCTGATTTTAAAAAGTTTGAAGATTTGAAATGTTGGCAAGCTGCACGCGAGTTGGTCAAAACGGCATTTCTATTAAGTGAAAAAGGTAAACTTAAAACAGATAGAGATACTAAAAGCCAATTTAGAAGAGCCGCATTATCTTCTATGAATAACATCGCAGAAGGCTTCGGACGATTTAGTGATGCCGAGTTCATTCGATTTTTAGATATTGCTCAAAGTTCTGCGAGAGAAGTCAAAAGTATGCTTTATGTTTTTGAGGATTTATCATATTTACAATCGGATGATATTCAATTACTTCATCAAAAAACAGATGCCGTTCTTGCACTCACATTAGGCTTTATTAGATACCTCCGTAAAAAGGGGTGAAAGACGAATTTTTGAGTTGTTGAGTTATTTAACACAACAAACCGTCAACAACTCAACAACTCGTCAACTCCACAACTCATCAATTCACACCATGGATATTTATCAAAAAAAATCACGTTGGAAATTAATGTTGGTCTTGGCGGGCTTGACGATTGTGTTGATTTCGTTGGTCTATACCAATCAAATTGCGCGACAAATCGCTGATGAGGAACGTGCTAAAGCCCAACTCTGGGCAGATGCGGTCAACGCTTCGCTGAAACTGAATGAACCGCAAGGAATCACTTTTGCCTTATCTATCTTGAGTGAAAACAAAACGATTCCAGCTATCATTACCGACGAACTCGGCAATATCCAATACAAAAGCAACCTGCCTGCCAACCGCGAAAATGATGACGTTTATCTCCAAAAACAATTAGACATCATGAAACAAACCAATAAACCGATAAGAATTGAAAAATATGGCGTAGTGCAGTTTTTATATTATAAAAATTCACTTATTCTCACCGCTTTACAATACTTTCCTTTCATCCAATTAGCTTTGATTGCGCTATTTTTAGGTGTCGGATATGTGGCATTCAGTTCGGCGCGACGAGCAGAACAAAATCAAGTCTGGGTAGGCATGTCGAAGGAAACAGCACATCAACTTGGCACACCTATCAGCTCAATGGTCGCATGGCACGAACACCTCAAAATAGCTGCTGAAGGTAATGATTATCAACAAAGTATCTTGAAAGAATTTCGTAAGGATATTGGAAGACTTGAATTGATTGCCGAGCGTTTTTCAAAGATTGGCTCACAGCCTACGCTCGAACCCGTCAACATCTACGAAACACTTGAAAGTACCTTTAAATACATGAAACGCCGCGCCCCGAAAAGCGTCGAATTTAATTATCCTGACACCTCACAGTCGCCTATGGAAGCACGTATCAATCCGCCGCTTTTTGATTGGGTTTTGGAGAATTTATTGAAAAATGCCTTGGACGCATTGGATGGTAAAGGCACGATTAGCGGCGAGGTTTTCGAGGATGACAGATACACTTATATTGACATTTCTGATACCGGAAAAGGCATTCCGGCGAATAAATTGAGAACCGTTTTTCAGCCCGGATATACCACCAAAAAACGCGGCTGGGGACTTGGTCTTTCACTCACCAAACGCATTGTCGAAAATTACCACTCTGGCAGGATTTTTGTAAAGGAATCAGCACTCAATCAAGGAACAACATTTAGAATCCAACTCCCAAAAAATTCTTGATTTTTGGCTTTTGATTTTAGATTGAAATAATATTACATTAGCATTGCTGATAATTAGTATTTCAACCAATCAAAAATCTAAAATCACAGAATCTAAAATCAATAAGCAATTGTCTATCAAAGAAATAAGTCTGCTCGTGGTGGCGGTCTTGGCGTCGGTATTCACCTATGCCAATGACCCTGTGATACCATTCAACGAGAATATAGTGACGGTGCTGGACGCAGACGTAAATGACCCGCTCCCCGGGGTCAATATCTACAATATTTCCAGAAGTTTTACGGCATTTACTAACGAAAAAGGGCAAGCAGATATTAGCGAAGTTGCGCCCAATGATACGCTATTTTTCAATTTCGTTGCTTACGACGAAATTAAAATGTCAGTAGAGGATATTCGTCGTGGTTATAATCGTATTTATCTGCAATCTTCATCTGTAGTTTTAGGTGAATATGTAGTGTATGGAGTGAGTAAGCGTATGGAACGCTCGGATGATATTCCGCCCGTCGTGGAAGTCATTGATAGTAAAGAAGTTCAGTTTAGCAATCCGCAAACTTCGGCGGATATGCTCGCCAATACGGGAAGTGTATTTGTACAGAAAAGTCAGATGGGTGGCGGTAGTCCGATTATTCGAGGTTTTGAGGCTAATAAAATCCTGATTGTATTGGATGGTGTGCGAATGAATAACGCCATTTATCGCGCAGGACACCTTCAAAACGTGATTAGCATTGATAACGCGACGCTCGACCGCACAGAAATTGTATATGGACCGGCATCTATTATTTATGGAAGTGATGCATTGGGTGGTGTGATGCATTTTTACACCAAAATGCCAAAATATCACGCCGAAGGCGATAAGAAATGGGAAACCAATCTGATGACCCGTTTTGCGTCTGCCAATTTAGAAAAAACTGCACATGCGGATATTAATTTTGGTAATGAAAAATGGGCGACACTCTTGAGTGTTTCTTATTCGGATTTTGATGATTTATTAGCGGGAAAAGTAAAGCATCCTGACCATCCTGAAAATTATGGTGAACGTTTGTTTTATGTTTCAAAAATAGACGACCGCGACACAGTTTTGCAAAATGATAATCCGTTTCGACAAATTGGTACGTCATACGGACGATTGGATGTTACTCAAAAAACACGCTTTAAACCGCACAAGGATATAGACCTGATGCTCAACCTCCAATATTCAACGACTACTGATGTACCACGTTACGACCAATTGACTCAAGGTGATTTTACAGAAGATGACCCACTTTCCTATGACTTCAAATTTGCAGAGTGGAATTACGGACCGCAGTCGCGCCTGATGGCTGCCGTATCTGCGGACATTGACAGTCGCGATAATCTTTTTGATGAAGCGCGTATTATGGCGGCTTTTCAGAGAATTGATGAAGATAGAATTACGCGAAATTTTGATAATATTTGGAAAAATTATCGCTACGAAAAAGTTAATGTTTACTCTGTCAATGCTGACTTAAATAAACAGGTTTTGCCCGGTGTAAAAATCCTCTATGGTGCCGAATTCACTTATAACAAAGTCAATTCTACTGCCCTAAGAGAAGACCTCTCAACAGGCGAATTTGACAACCGACTACCCACCCGCTACCCCGATGGCGGCAGTAATATGACGGGCTTTGCCGTATACGCCAATACCAACGCCAACATTCATAAAGGTTTGAATGTCATGGGCGGAATCCGGTATTCGTATATTGCGCTTTCTGCGCGTTTTATTGATACCACTTTTGTCAGAGTGCCTTATGCCAACGGTAGAATCAACTTTAGCACACCTGCTCTTACAGGCAGTGTAGGGATGGCTTGGGATATGGGCAAGGGCTATCATGTACATGCTGTAGCCTCCAATGCTTTTCGCGCTCCAAATGTGGATGACGTAGGTAAAATTCGCTCAAAAAACGGCTTTGTTACCATCCCAACACCCAGCGAAAAAATGGTTGCCGAAAAATCCCTCAATGCCGAAATTTCTCTGGCTAAAAACTTCGACAATAAAGTACGTCTAAGCGGTACATATTTTTATACCTATCTTTTTGATGCTATTGTACAACGTCGTGACTCGCTTCCCAATGGTGACGTAACGCTATATTACGATGGTGCTTTTGATACTATTCAAACGAATATCAATGCAGGTGAAGCTTTCATTTACGGCACATCTGCAAGCCTCTTGGCTGATTTGAATGATGCGCTTCGACTTAGAGCAAGTGTCAATTATACCTTCGGACACAATATTTCGGGCGGTAGTCCGCTGGCACACATTCCGCCTTTGTATGGATTGGTGAAATTATGAAAAAGAAAAGACGCGTCTTGAGTTGATTTCGCGTTTTAATGGCAAGAAAGGACTTGCGAGATATTCTGATAACTCTTCCGACAATCTCGACCAAGCCACGCCTACGGGTACACCCGCATGGTACACTTTGAATTTTTATGCGGCACATCGTTTCACCAAAAAGTTACGACTTACTTTTGGTGTGGAAAATATTTTGGATAAGCACTATCGCCCCTTCTCATCCGGTGTAAGTGCGGCAGGGCGTAATTTTATAGTGGGTTTACAGGGGAATTTCTAACCTGTCCACACCCCCAGCCCCTAAAGAGGAGGGTTGTTAAGTTCTTTTTTAATTAAAATGAAAATTAAAAAATACTTTCATCCGACATCAAATATTTGGTTTTTCATTTTTTATTTTCATTTAAATTTTAATTGAATATACAAATTACTTAGAACTTAACAGCCCTGCCCTTTAGGGGTTGGAGAGGTGCGTAAGCTAATTCGAAAATTCAGCCTGTTCCTTCGACATCGCTGCCGCGAAAGCTGCCATCAAATCGTCCGAAACGAACATTCCCGCATTCCATGCTGCCATATAATTGAGCGCATCTTCCACCGAATGGTCGCGTGTGTAAAGTAACATTTCTTTGGTACCACGTATCGAGAGTGGCGACTTAGAAGCAATATTCTCTGCAATATCCATAACATGTTCCATCATCGCTTCTTGGGTATCAAACACCATATTAGTCAATCCGATACGCATAGCTTCTTCACCATACATTTTGCGTCCGGTGTAGGCGAGTTCATTCGTAATTCCCATAGGAATAATCTTCGGTAATCGCTGCAAAGTTCCCAAATCCGCCACCATGCCCATATCAATTTCTTTGATACAGAAATAAGCATTTTGAGTCGCATAACGCATATCGCAAGCCGAAATAATATCGACACCACCGCCTACACATGCGCCATGCACAGCCGCGAGTACGGGCTTACGACATTTCTCAATCGCTGTGATAGTATCTTGCAATCCCAATATCATTTTTCGTAGCAATTCACGCTTTCTGCCCTCACACTTTTCGCCTTGCAATCTCTGAATATCCATCAACATCGCCAAGTCGATTCCAGCACAAAAAACACGCCCTTCAGCCGCTAAAACAATCACTCTCACCTCAGGGGTATCGTCCAGATTTTCAAAGACTTGTTGCAGTTCCTTCCATGCTTGTTCATGCAAAGAATTTGCCTTATCAGGACGATTGAAGGATACGGTTGCAATGTGGTTATTTATTTCTACTTTAAATGATTCGTATACCATTATAAATGAGTAAATGAATAGATGACTAAATGAGTAAATATTTTTTTCGCGGATAAAGATAATGGAAAAAAACGAATTTCACCCGTCCATTTGTAGGGATACGGCATGCCGTGTCCCTACAAATGAGATGTCCAGTCGAAACGTTTTATTTCATTAATCTTTCCCTTCACGGCTAATGCCGCCTTATACCCTTCCTTTATTTCCAAATTAAATAAAGACCATTTCTCACGTTCTTTTTCGTCGAAATGAGTGGCTAATAATGCTGCCTTCTCATTCGGTTTTAAGGTCACTTCAAATTGGTCTAAAGGGAATGAAAGTCCGTCACCCGTTGCTTTTATGAATGCTTCTTTTCTTGTCCAACAATTAAAAAATGCTTCGTGTCGTTGTGTTTGCGGCAAAGACATTAAGGCATTGATTTCTCCTTTAGCGAAGAAATGTTGTGCGACTCGTTCCACTTCGACTTTCCGATTAATCACCTCCACATCAACGCCGATTATATTATTTTTCGTTAAACCAATTAATGCAATTTCACCTGCATGGGAAAGATTGAATTGTAAGGGGTTTCTCGGAAGAAAAGGTTTGCCATTTTTTTCGTATTCGAATTCAATATTAGCAGGTTTTTCAGATAAATACAAAGCCAAAATCTCTCGTAATGTTCCTCTTGCAATAATAAAATGTTGTCTGTCTTTTTCAAAACGAAACTTAGCAGCGCGTTCTTTTTCATCATCTGAAAGCAATCTAAAACACTGGCTTACAGACAATTTAGCACCCAAATCAATACACCATACATGCGCCGTCCACCGTCCACCGTCCACCGTCAACCGCAGGTCGTCCACCGTCAACCGTCCACCGTCAACCGTTGATTCTCTTGTATAATTCATCAGCTACAATTTTGGCGGCTTCGCCTGTAAAAATATCATCGTGCATACCAGGCACATGGAAAATATCCAACTCATTTTTTGACAAATATTCCCACGTATAAATGTGAAATTCTTTATCGTCGCGGTCAAGATGTTCTTGGCTGCGTATCAGCGTGATTTTCATATCTTCAGGCTTCCATTGGTAAGCATTATGAACTTGTGAAAACTTTTGCATCACACGCTCCAACTGCTGTTCTTGTGACAAATCATTATCAGATTTTTTTATCGGTAAACGCTTTTGCAAAGCATTCGTAAATGCACTAAAACCAATGCCACGGAATTTATGGATAAACTTCTCCAAACGTCCTTTTTTTCTCGGTGGATTTTTACGCATAAATCCGGGCGCAGAATCCACAATGACCAGCGTTCCGATTGTTTCACCTATCGCTTTGAGTTGCTTTGCCATTTCAAAAGCAACAGCATTACTGAAACACATACCAAGTATATGGTATGGTCCTTTCGGCTGCACTTTTCTTATTTCACGTAGATAAAATGCTGTCATTTCTTCCATTGAATCATACGAAAAATCCGCCCCATCCAAGCCCTCCGGCTGTACCGCATAAACGGTCTGATGCGTCGGCATATTATCCGCTAATCCCTTGTAAAACAATACATGTGCGCCGCCTGCATGTATGCAGAAAATAGGATTTTCACCATCTCCTGTTTGCAATGATACCAGTGTCTTCCAAGTCGTTTCTCCTTCCGAAAGTAATTTGGAAAGAGCTTCTACGGTTCTGTGTTGAAGCAAGGTGACAGGTGCTAAGTTTTTACCGGTTTTTTCTTTTATTTTTGAGAATAAGCGGACTGCCATCAGTGATGTGCCCCCCATTTCAAAGAAATCATCTTTAATACCAATAGGACTCCGTCCAATTATATCTTCCCAGATTTGTACTAACTCAAGTTGGGTTTGATTTTGTGGTTCGATGTAGTTTTTAGTGTCACTTTTTTGAGACGTTGGTGCGTTAACTTTTGGAATTGAAGGAAGTGTTATGTATGATGCTATTTCTGAAATTTTTGGATTATTTTCTAACTGATTTAATATCGTTATAATTCCTTTTTCCAACCAAGTTATGATTGATTTCGAAATTTTTAGCCTATCATATATAAATTTAAACTTAATCGTATCTTCCGGAATGATTACAATTGTTAAAGGGTAAGTTGTTGTGATGCCACCGCTAAGATTAGTTAGTCTTAAATCAGCTCCTTCCAAATCATTCCATGGGAAATTTTCGACAACTATTAAAGTATCAAACAAAGCACCATGTTCTGATATTTTGGATTGATTGATGATTTCGTTTAAATCGACATGACTAAATTCTTGTGTTTGTAGTTGATTGATTTGTATTTGATTAAGATTATTTAAAAATGTCTTTTCTTGTTCTATTTTCACCCTGACAGGCAGCACATTCATAAATAAACCTGCCATCAAATCCATATTCGGCACATCTGCATGACGCCCCGAAACCGTTGTACCAAATACCACATCGTCTTGCTCTGCAAATCGACTCAAAAGCACCGCCCATGTACCTTGTAGAAGCGTGTTGAGCGTAAGATGGTGTATGCGTCTGTATGCATGTGTGTTTTTTGCAATCTCTTTTTCTAATGAAAACTCATGTACTAAAACTCGTTGGCTTCTATTGATATTTGTTTGAATAAATGTAGGTTGGTCAAATCCTGTTAAATACTCTTTCCAAAACTTTTGTGCTAAGTTCTTATCTTGCTTTTTCTGCCAATTCAAATATGAACCGTAAGAAGGAATAGTCTCTAATTCTGTGGTTCGTCTATTATATTTTTCAGTGTAAATTTGGAACACATCTCGTAAAATCACCGCAGCTGACCAACCATCTAAAAAGATATGATGACACAGCCAAATTAACTGATATTCATTAGGTTGAGTTTGAATTAATGTAAGACGATTCGTAGAGGATTGAGACAAGTCTAAGCCTTGCTTGAACAAGTCCTGTGTTTTGAGTACATCAATACCTCTATTGACCTTTTCCTGTGAAATATCGCACCAATCTATTGTTGTAATGGGTAATTCAACTTCCGAAAATACAACTTGTACGGCTTGCTCTATTTTTTCGTAATAAACCGAAGAACGCAATGCCTCATGTCGTTTTACGACTTCCTGCCAAGCCGATTTGAACAAATCCTCATCCAAATTACCTTTCAGTGTACAAGTGACGTGCAAAAGCCCTTCATCTTTTCCATCTTGCAGATGATGAAATAATAAAGCATTTTGCATGGAAGATAAAGGATAAATCTCTACTATCTCTTGAGGTGATTTAGTGATAATATGCTGTAAATCGTTGTCACATATTTTAAGGTGTGGAAAATCGGATGGCGTGTACTGGCGGGTCGTGTTTTGGCAATGTTTGATAATTTTATGGAGATTATTTTCAAAATTTTGAATAAGGTTTTGGATAGTTTCTGTTGCGTGGATTTTCGGAGCATATTGCCATTTGACTTGCAGTTTACCGTTTTTAATTTGAGCATTAATTTCCAGTAAACTCGTCCGTTCGCTGTGTGGGTGTCGGGTATGCTTGAACAAGGCTTTTGACTCACCAAAATATTTTACCCTTTCAGATGTTTGATTCCCTACATAATTGAAAATAACCGGAGGAGTATGGGCATCAATCAGTTGCTCTTGCAAATAACGTAACACTCCATATCCAATTCCACTATTGGGTACTGCACGGATTTGTTCTTTTACAGAGATTAATGATTCACCTATATTTTCACGATGATTTAAACTAACATTCAAAGGAAAAAACGAGGTAAACCAACCTACTGTATTTGTGACGTCAATTTCATCGAAAATATCACGCCCGTGTCGTTCCAATGCAATTTGAATTTGATTTTTATTCGTGTAATTTAAAAGAGATTGAACGAGGGCAGTGAGTAGTACTTCGTCGGTTTTGGTGTTGTATGTAGAGTTAGTATCTTGTAAAAGTGCGGTTGTTGTTGTAGTATTTAATTCAAAAGTAATCGTTTGAGTTTCTTCCTCTTTTATTGGTAAATCGTATGCAAAATCACTTGGAAAATTACCTGTGGTTTCAATTTGTTTTTTCCAGAACTCTAATTCGTTTTCAAAATAATTTTGGTTCGCTAAATTAGCAATATAATCACTCCATTTTTTGAAAGTTGCATTTTTAAAATTAAGTTTTATTTGCTTATTGTCAATTAATTGCAAACAATTCCCCTTAAACTCTTCTAACAATATTTGCCATGAAATCACATCAGTTATCAAATGATGCACGATGAATACAAGCACATTTGAATTTCCGCCGGGACATTCAAAATAAGCTGTGCGAAACAGTCCACCTTCTTCCAAGCTCAAATTCGCCTGAATGTGGGCAGTTCGTTTTTCTATTTCATTTTCTAATTCATTATTATTGATGTTTTTTAAATCAAAATACTGAAAAACATCAATTTTTTCAGGAGGTAAAATACTTGCCGTGATGTCTGACACTTCAAAAGTATCCGACATCTTGTTCAATTGAAAAGTCAATCGAAGCGCATCATTCACCTGAATTAAACGTGACACCGATTCTTGCACAATTTCCCGTGTAACAACAGGCTCAATCTCCATTCGTACCGCCATATTCCAATGGTGCGGCGCAGTACGATGTTCATCAAAAAACCAGTGTTGAATTGGAGTAAGTGCAATTTCTCCTATGTATATTTCGCTATTTACGGACGGCTTTTCGGTAGATTCAACAAACAAAACTAACTCCGCAATAGATTGATGTTCAAAAAGTTGGTTGGCTTTGAGCTGTAACCCTTTTTTTCGTACCTTCGCTATGATTTGAATACTCAATATCGAATCTCCACCAATTTCAAAGAAATTATCATGAATACTAATGGGTTGAATCCCTAAAACTTGTTCCCATATTTCCACCAATTTCTGCTCAACCGGAGTACGTGCCGCTACATGATTTGAAGTAGAAATTGAAGTAGAAGCCTCAGGTTCAGGCAGTGCATTTAAGTTAATTTTGCCATTTGGCAGACGTGGAAAGTCCTCCAATACCACCCACACCGCAGGCAGCATATATTCCGGCAATTTACTTTTCACATAATTGCGTAATTCATCTGTTTGTACTGTATCATTCTCCAAAAAGTAAGCACACAGTCGTTGTTCATTTTTAACAACAGTAACGAGCGCATCACGCACTGCCGGATGTTGCTTAATGACCTCTGCAATTTCATCAGGTTCTATACGATAGCCGCGTATTTTAACTTGCCTATCAGCACGTCCAAGAAAGTCGATAGTGCCGTCTGCGCGGTAGCGAGCGAGGTCGCCTGTACGATACATACGTGCGTATGTATTCGAGAAAGGATTGGACAGAAAACGTGATTCAGTCAAATCTTCACGTTGATGATAACCTTGTGTCACTCCCGAACCCCCAACGTACAATTCACCCGCCACATTCACCGGAACAGGCTGCAAATGAGCATCTAAGATATAAATTTCAGCATTGGATGTCGGCTTGCCAATTGGGACACGCTGCGTGTCTTCAAGCGTCATTTCGTGTACGGTACACCAGACCGTTGCCTCTGTTGGACCGTATTCATTATACAATTTTGCTTGAGGTAATCGTTCAAAATGACGCGTTACCAGCGAAGGCGGACAGGCTTCGCCCGCGACTATAACCGTATTGAGTGATGCGAGTTTTTCGGAATTTGAATATTCTAATAAAACATTATACAAAGAAGGTAATAAGAGCGTATGTGTTACCTTATTTTCGTAAATAATGTCGGCTAATTGTTGCGTATCCTGTTCTATTCTTCGCGGCGGAATGAGCAGTGTACCACCACTCACCATCGACCAAAAAACTCCCGCTACCGAACTATCAAATGCAAAAGAAGACATCAACAAAAAGCAGCCCGGATGCTTTGGATAATAATCAAATCGGGCAAGGGTAGAATCCAGTAGATTTTTGTGTGTGACAGCTACACCTTTAGGCTTGCCCGTACTGCCTGACGTGTAAATGATGTAAGCAGCCCCCTGTCCCCCTGAACGGAGAACCATTTTATTGGATTTTTGTAGGTTAATATCTTCAAATTTGAGAATTTTTGTTTGGGTTTTAGGTAGGTTTTGGATGTATTTTTCTTGTGCAACGATGACGGGAACATCTGCGTCCGCCAACATAAATTCAATGCGCTCGGCAGGATATTCAGGGTCAAGCGGCAGGTATGCGCCACCCGCCTTCATAATCCCTAAAATGCCAATCATCATTTCCACAGAACGTCCCGCGAGTAAACCGACAAAGGTATTCTTTTTGACACTAAGTTGTTGTAATTCAGCGGCTAAAGAATTTGATTTTTGATTTAAATCTAAATATGTAAGACTTTGATTATTGGTTTTTACAGCAACGGCATTGGGTGTTTTTTCGACATTTTTTTGGAAGAAATCTAAAATTGAAGTGTACCGCCCACGCGCACCTCTGACTCCTAAAGGAGAACCGCTTCCCACACCATTTTCTGAGATAGACGGTGCGTGTGAGCTCCCTTTATCCCGATAGCTATCGGGAGGGTGTGGGATGCCATTCCAATCGTATAATATGGTCTGCTTTTCAGTTTTGGAAAGGAGAGGCAGGTGAGCGATTTGTTGATTTGGGTTGCTAATAACACCTTGCAGTAACACTTGTAAATGCGTGTGCATTCGCTCAATCGTTTCGGGAGCAAAAAGGTCGGTGGCATACTCCAATCCGGCAGTCAGTTGACCGTTTTTGTTGGCGATGAAAAGGGTGAGGTCGAATTTTGCTACACCTAAATCATATGGCTGGTGTGTAAGGGATAAATCGGAACTAAATTGAGGTACTTCCGCCACATCATAATATAAAAACATGACGCGAAATAAAGGATTTGTACTTGTACGACGTTCCGGTTGGAGGATTTTTACGAGGTTTTCAAAAGGCATATTTCGGTGAGAAAATGCGTCGAGTACCGTTTGGCGAACGTCATTTAGCAGGTCAATAAATCGTGGATTTTCCGACAAATCACTACGCAGTACCAACGTTTCATTAAAGAAACCAATTAATGGTTCGAGTTCTTTTTTGTCGCGATTAATGAAAGGTGTACCAATTAAAATATCCGCTTCACCGGAGTAGCGATGTAGTAATATTTTGTATGCCGTTAGCAATAAAACAAATAGCGTCGTATTGGTCGTTTTGCTTAATTCGATGAGGTTTTCGGAGAGTTCGGGAGAAAAGGCTTTTGCTGCGTATTTCCCTTTAAATGAAGGATTTACAGGCTCAGGATAGTCGGTTGGTAAAGTTAAAGCAGGCAACGCACCACTTAGTTTTTCTTTCCAATAGGCAAGGTCTTTTTCACTGTATGGAGCTTGTTTTTTTTGCCAATATGCATAATCTCCATATTGAATTTGGAGAGGATTTTCGGGAAGTGATATGCCGTTTTGGAGGGTTTGATAGGCTTTTGCCCAATCTGCTTGCAGCAATTCAATTGACCATCTATCACCTATAATATGGTGCATCGCCAATACAAGTAAATGATTATTTTCTGCTAATTTAATAATCGCAACTCTCGTCAATGCGCCATTTTGGAGGTCGAAAGGTGTGCGGGCGGTTTGTTCAGTTATTTCTCGGATATTTTCTGGTTGGTTAGTTTGATTTTGAAGGTCGTATTTTTGAATGTCGAGTCGCGGTTCGTCGTGTACAATTTGAATGGTTTGTTCTCCATTCGATTCAAAAGTTGTACGTAGAATATCATGTCGTCTCGCGACATATTTCAAGCCTTCGAGTAAGTGTTCTACATTTAAATTTCCGCGTAAGCGATATGTTTCTGCATAGTTATAAACCGGATTTTCGGG
>JAHDEO010000124.1 GCA_020628725.1 Saprospiraceae bacterium | reverse complement strand
CATTCAAGTTGCGAATATTTTGACAACTCCGCAACTCGAATTATTTTATCATTTACACAAAAACAATATTAATGAAAAAACTGTACTGTCTAACATCGTTTACTTTCTCTTGTCTCCTATCTCTTGTCTCTTGTCTGCTATTGACCAATTTGGCAATGGGACAATTTCTCAAACAACAAAATCTACCTGTTTATGATGAGAACGACAACCAACTCTGGCTGGCGTTGCAGGGAGGTGTCAATAATCCTCAATTTTCTGAAGTGGATTGGAATAATGACGGCATCAATGACATTTTCGTATTTGACAGAGAAGGTGATGTACCAATGGCGTTCATCAACAAAGGCGCGCCGAATCAGGCAGATTACCACTTTGGCGCGCAGTATATCCGCGACTTTCCACCTGTACGCTCGTGGGCGATGATGCGTGATTTTGACTGCGATGGGGTCATGGATTTATTTGCCCATAATAAAATCCCGGCAGGTATTTCGGTATACAGAGGGCAGTATCACAACGACTCTCTCAAATTTAACCTTGTTGAAGATTTCCTTGAATTTCCAACCCTCAACGATTTCTTGGTTAATATTTTTGTGACTTCCGAAGACTTTCCTGCCATAGACGATATTGACGGTGATGGTGACCTTGATGTATTGACTTTCGGCGTCAATGGCGGTTGGGTCAGCTACTACGAAAATCAGTCGCAAGACATGGGTTATGGCTGCGATTCTTTGATTTTTGAATTGGTGGATGACTGCTGGGGCAGATTTTACGAGAGCGGTGTTACCAATGGTCTTACGCTCAGCCCTGACCCTGATAGTTGTGTCGGTAGGGATAGCTATATCGGTCAACCCGGAGCTGCACCGGACGCAGGCGTGCATGTAGGTTCTACTATCCTCACGTTGGATATGGATGCTGATGGAGATAAAGAAATCGCTCTGGGCGATATTTCTTTCAGTCAAGTAGCAATGGGCTATAATGGCGGTACTGCTGATACTGCATGGATTACCTCGCAAGATGAGGCTTTCCCGTCGAATAATGTATCAATTAATATTCCTGTTTTTCCGGCTACTTTCTATTTAGATGCCAATAATGACGGGGTAAAGGACTTAATTGCTTCGCCCAATCGAGCTAATTCTTCCATTAATCATGAAAATGTATGGTTGTATGAGAATTTAGGGCAGACGAATATGCCGGATTTTAATTTTTTAAAAAATGATTTTCTGGTCAGCAGAATGATAGATTTGGGGTCGGGGTCCTCTCCTACCCTTTTCGACCATAATGGTGATGGTTTGTTGGATTTGGTCGTTGGCAGCTATGGATATTATCTTGAAGGCGGCAATTACGATGCGTCTATTTTCCTGTATGAAAATATTGGCACAAATGAGTTTCCTGAATTTAAATTAGTCAATACCAATTATACAAATCTTCCTGAGGGACACAATCTTCGTGGTTTTGATATTACTTTTGGTGATTTGGACGGTGATGGAGATGAAGACATGATTTTCGGAGAAGAATTTGGTAAATTATTTTATTATGAAAATGTAGATAGCGGTGATGGTATCGCTAATTTCCAAAATTTCGATACCCTCGATGGTGATGATGGCGGACAAATTGACGTAGGGCAACACGCTACCCCTTTCCTCGTAGATATTGACCGCGATGGTATGCTCGACCTCATTATTGGTGAGAAAAACGGCAATTTGAATTATTGGAGAAATATAGGTACTGCATCTACCCCACTTTTCACTCAAACGGATAATTTCTTCGGCTCAATTGACTGTCGCGAATTTGGTTATCCCGAAGGTTTTTGTGATGTCGCGGTAAAAGAAATTGATGGCGAGTATGTCCTTTTCACAGGTAGCGAATCGGGTAATATCCGTCGATATATTCACATCGAAGATAGTCTCGCGGTAGGTGCGCCTTTCTTCCAAGCAGATAGCCTTTATGGACATATCGTGCAAGGTCGTCGCACCCGTGTCACGGCAGATGATATTAATGGTGATGGCAAATGCGACTTTTTCATTGGCAATCAACGCGGAGGCTTGGCACTCTATTCTAACGGAGAGTTAACCGTTTCTACTCTTATCCCTGATGTACCTGATTTCGCATTCAATATCTTCCCAAATCCAACAAGTAATTTACTGAATATCAACTACATTCACGAAGAAAACAAAATAGCCGACCTCACTATTTTTGATGTATTGGGTAGAAATGTTTACCAAAATAATATTCAACAAAATACGCAGTTGGACGTGTCCAATTGGTCAAATGGTATTTATTTTTGCAGAATACAGACAGGCAATCAATTTGCTGTGAAGAAGTTTATTAAGAAATAGAAGTCAGAACATTTCATTGTCAGACCGCTTTCGCTGTCAGAAGACAGATATTTTACATTTCTGACAGCAAAGCGGTCTGACTTCTGACAATGAAATGTTCTGACTTCTCTAAAAATCACTTATAAATCTTTCTTTTGTTGAGGGCTTGTTGGTACTTCTTAGCATTTCTCAAATGCTGCTTGTAGGTCTTAGCAAAATTAGAATAACCCGAAAAATCTTCTTTCGCACAGAAAAATATATAATCGTGTTTTTCGTAATTTAATACCGCATCAATGTTAGGAATGGAAGGTAAAAGGATTGGTCCGGGCGGTAAACCTTTGTTCATGTAGGTGTTGTATGGCGATTTGATTTTTTTGTGCTTGTTGAGTACTCGCTTAATCGTAAAATCGCCGAGAGCATAGACAAGCGTCGGGTCAGCTTCAAGTGGAATGCCTTTTTCGAGGCGATTCACATATACGCCTGCGATGCGTGGGCGGTCTTTCGCCATATTAGTCTCGGATTGTACGATGGAGGCGAGGGTGGAAACTTCCGATTGACTCAAACCTATTTTTTGGGCTTTTGCTTTGCGTTCAGCAGTCCAGAATCGCTTGTATTCCTTCGCCATACGTTCTACAAATTCTTCCGCTGTCGTTGCCCAATTGAACTCATAGGTATTGGGAATGTACATCGAGAGGTAGGTGTTTTCGTTGAAGCCATATCGCGTTTGTACGTTGATGTCTTTGAGCAATTTAAGGAGTTCAATGGAGTCGGCAGAGATGTTGCGGGTGGCTTTTCCCGCAAGGTCTTCGGCTACCCGTGCAAAGCTGAATGTCACCTTAGAGGGCGTATGCGAACCGGAACGCAAGAGGTCAATTAAGCTATTGATACTCATGCCGTTTCGCAATTTGTAGCGTCCGGGATAAATGTGGCTGGCAAGGTTTTTTTGTTCAGCTACCCAGCGCATCAATTCCATATCTTTCACAAAGCCGGCTTGGGCGATATTGTCTATCACTTCATTTGCACCTGCGCCTTTTTCGATATATAGCCACTCTGTTTGTTTGCCCTTTAAATTGACACCGCTACCGAATATTTTTTGGTACAAATCATATCCGAAATATGCTGCTACTGCTCCCACCAAAAGGACGAATAGCAGGAAGTATTTGATAATGCTTCTTTTTCTTTTTGTCATTTACGCTCTGATTTGATTTTTCACCTTCAAATACTCTACTTTTCTTGTCTCTACGTCCTGTGAGATTAGATATGTTTGTTTTTTTATGACTAATTTCCACCACAATTCTGCTGCAATTAATTTGCCCGAATGTTTCTCCAAACGATAACTTAACTCAACATTCGGCTCTTCTTTATCATTAATAATTCGGCTTAATTTGGTATAATGAATAGACAAATCTTCCGCAATTTCGTGTCTTGATTTTTTTACTATTCTGATATATTCTTTCAAATATTGTCCAAATGTTTTTTGTGGTGAAAACGACTCTTTTTTTAGATAATTTTCAATTTGAAAGCGAAGTCGCATTACATCTGAAAGAATTTGTTGGTCTTCGGTTGTTTCACGCAAACTTTTCATTCTGATTTCGCGCATTTCCTCCGCCAATTCTGCCTGTTCTTTCTTTGTCAAATCCGCCGGAATGAGCATCGAATCTACTATTTCCTCATCGCTGTATTTCTTGCGTAATTCGTGATACATTTTTTCGTATTTTTTCATTATAAATATTTTTGAATCAACTGAATAGCATCATTTTTTTCGATAGCTAATTGTCTGCCGTATTGACTGAAGCCATATTTATTGACATATAATCCGATTAATTTAGTTTTTGGAACAAGAGAAGTAAAGCCCTCATATCCTTTTTCAAATGCAAGTCCGGCTGCAAAAGCCAAAAGGCAACCCGCAACTCTATCTACCTTTTTATTTTCCCCCTTATTATCATTTGAATTTTCAATCAAACTAATATGGATTCTCATTTCATTTGAAATATCTATCAATGATATAAGTCCATGTATTTCAGGGTTTTCTTCGTTCTCTTTTACAATTTTGAATACTTCATATTGTTTTTCTTCATTCCAATTAAAACTAAACTGACCGGACTTTTTAATTGCTAAAAAATCATTATCATTTACCTCAATAATTTCCGCTTCAAATTCTTCGTTGGTTTCTTGTATAATTAGTTTCATAAATGCGAAAATTATTTTACAAATATCGTAAAATTATTTTACAAAATCAATGAGCAACGCGAGCTTCCAGCTCGCATGGTTATGATTACATTATTACGGCGAGCTGGAAGCTCGCGTTACGTTATACCCGCTCAATCACCGTAGCATACCCTTGCCCAACACCCACACACATCGTACACAAAGCATAACGCTTGTTTTGCTTATGCAGTTCAATAGCAGCAGTTTGTAGGATGCGTGTGCCTGACATACCAAGCGGATGTCCAATTGCAATAGCTCCGCCGTTAGGATTAATGCGCGGGTCATCATCTGCCAAGCCCCATTCGCGGATGCAGGCGAGGGATTGTGCAGCAAAAGCTTCGTTAAGCTCGATGATGTCGATGTCGTTCATCGTGAGTCCTGCTTTTTGGAGGGCTTTATTGGATGCGCCTACGGGACCGATACCCATAATACGCGGCTCTACACCCACGACTGCCGACGACAAGATTTTTGCAAGTGGTTTCAGATTGTATTGATTGACAGCTTTTTCCGAAGCGACGAGCATGGCGGCTGCACCATCATTTAAGCCCGAAGCGTTTCCGGCGGTAACGCTGCCGCCTTCCTTTTTGAAAGCAGTGCGGAGTTTGGCGAGGGCTTCCATTGTGGTGGTGGCACGGATAAATTCGTCGTGTTCAAATAAAATGGGGTCTTTTTTGCGCTGTGGTATTTCGACGGGTATTATTTCTTCTGCTAATCTGCCCGAAGCTTGTGCTTTGGCAGCTTTCATTTGAGAGCGATAAGCAAAAGCGTCTTGGTCTTCGCGGCTGATATTGTACTTTTCAACGAGATTTTCTGCGGTGACGCCCATGCCGTCTGTGCCGTAGAGTTCGTGCATTTTTTTATTGACAAATCGCCATCCGAAACTCGAATCGTGCATTTGCGCGTCGCGCCCGAAAGCTTTGGAAACTTTGGAAATAACCCAAGGTCCGCGTGTCATATGTTCGATACCACCGGAAATGAATACATCACCATCGCCCGCACATATCGCACGATGCGCCTGTATAACGGTAGACATACCCGACGAACACAAACGATTGACCGTCTCGCCCGGTACACTCCACGGCAAACCCGCCAATAACGCAGCCATTCGCGCTACATTGCGGTTGTCTTCTCCGGCTTGGTTGGCGCAGCCGATAATCACATCATCATAGGCATCAGTGGGAACATTTGGATTCCGTTTGACCAATTCGCGGATAGGAATCGCAGCAAGGTCGTCAGTGCGTATGGGGGAAAGGGTGCCAGTGAATTTACCAATTGGGGTGCGGATAGCATCTATAATGTAGGACATGAATGTATTTTATCGAAGGGACAGGTCGCGACCTGTCCGTACAATGAATAAGGCGCGAATTTTCACAAGAAAATTCGCGCCTCAAAAGTACATATTTATGAAGACAGGCGGGACGCCTGTGCTACTTTTTTATTTCTGAATAAACAATTTCACCATCATATTCTAAATATGACAAATGTCGCTTATTATTTTTCGGGTCTAATAGCGTCCAGTATTCTGGATATTTGATGGTGACATTTTTACCTAATAAATAATCAACTGACGCAATTTTTTCGTAACCACGATTGATATAAAATGTACCGTCATTATCCTTCAATTGAAAAGCAATATCCCTTGTTCCTACCTCGTAAATTTGGTCAACTACACCTTGTATTGTTATAGCATTAGCCTCAGTAGCAGGTGGAACAGGGCGCAAACAAAGCACAATAAAAGCAACAAAAAGAAGCACCGGAATTGCGATTAATTTATTCATAATAACAAATGTATGCTATATTAATCGGCAGCTAAAGCAGCCGCTACTTGGCTGCTGCTTTTACGGCATCTACCGGATAAATCATACGTCCGGTCATCTTTGTATCTTTAGTTTCTTTTCCGGTGTCATGTAAGATTTTGTAAGCGGCTTTTGTATCCAATTTTGGATTAACAGAGCGCATCATACCCACTAAACCCGCTACGTGTGGACATGCCATTGATGTACCACTATACTCTTTGTAAGCATTGCCCGGAATCGTAGAAAGAATATCTACACCCGGTGCAGCGATGCCCATTTTTACATCCGTCACATAATTGGAAAATACGGCTCTCTGAATCTTAGAATCCAGAGCAGCTACCGAAATTACACCGTCTACACCTGCCGGTACGTAGTCCTTCGCATTGCGATTGGAATTACCTGCTGCTGCAATGGTAATTGTACCTTTCTTAGTCATGTATTTGACGGCTTTGGAGTAAGCACGTTGACGAGAATCATTGCTCGGACCACCGAGAGACATGCTGACAACGTCCGCACCTTTATCGGCTGCTTTTATCATACCGCCAATAATCCCTTGCTGCGTACCACCACCGTAATTGCTTAATACTTTGATACTTGTAAGTTGTACCATTGAATTGTCGGGACAAAAGGCAGCAACACCTTTGCCATTATTGGTGACTGCGCCGACTGTACCTGCACAGTGCGTACCATGTCCCATTTTGTCCATGTCGTAGCGTTTGTCGAGCGATTTGTAGTTGTCTTTGATGTCTTCGTGTTGAGCATCAATTCCGGTATCGAGTACGAATACGCGAGCAACTTTTTTCGTTTTCAATTCACCGCTACGAACAAGGTCGTATAGTTTATTCATTTCGAGTGCTTCTAATGCCCATTGACCATTTACGCTGGGGTCATTGACACCGAAATCAATTTTATTATTCAAGGTATTATTGGACTCGATGGTGGGAATGGCATAAACCAACTCGTTTTCTTCCACATCATCAGCAAAGCCCGAATCCATGAGTTCGCGCATAATGTCCGTGCGTTGATTTTCGTATTTTTTAGGAATATTTAAAACATAATAATCATCCAAATCCGTGATTTCGGGCGATTCAAGTTTTGGGAAAGCAATTTCGTAGTCGAGGTCGTATTTTTGAATAATATCGTTCAAGACCTTGATGCTTTCGCCATCAGCTACATCCACGAGGATTTCGCCTTCGCTGTCAATTTCGATTTTAGTTTTATCAGCAAATGACGTTTGCAATTCTTGGAAATAATAGAACTTGAAAAACATCACAACGCCCATAAGCATCGCTATGAGTGCGAGTTTGTTTTTACTCATAAAACTAAATACCACCGACAAAACAGACATAATGACGGCATCTCGCGCCAAGAGAAACATCTTGTGCGACATATCGCCTTCGCCCGACATCAAGCCGGCGGCATAAGCAATCAAGGCAAGCAATAAGGTCTTACCAAATAGTTGTCCTGCCCATTTTTGTTCTTTGAAAATAAACCAAAGAATGAGTGACATCAGGGCTGCAATGAAACCAAAAGTATATAACATCGTATAATTTTTTGGTGGACGGTATTTTTTTGAATGTAAAATGTAAAATAATAAATTTAAAATGTAAAAGTGCTTGTATTACGTGAAATATTTTTATTTTATTTTTTTGTAAAAAATTAAAAATCAAATAAATAAGAAATACACACGTTAATCTCGCGTCCTACAACTTTTACATTTTACATTTATTATTTTACATTTTACATTTTTAAAATTTTCGTCAACCGTGTTAGGGAGTTAAAGTTGAAAATGAGGTGATATGTACGGCTGTTCCCCACATAAATACGGAGGCGAATTCTTCGACTTCGCGAGCTTTTACCGTAACGGTTACCCCTTCTTTTTTAAGCTGTTCGGGGAAATTGACAGGGCGAAATTCACCCTTTGCTGACTCAATGCCCCAACAGCCGGGACCGAGATTTTTGTAAACTACTTTTCCTGTGATGGTCATGATTGATGATTGTAATGCTTAGAAGTCAGACCATTTTCATTGTCAGAGGTCAGAAGTCAGAAATGTGAAAAAGAGGTTTTTCTGTATCTTCATTAAAAATCATCTGACTTCTAACAGCAAAAAAGCGGTCTGTCTTCTGACTTCTTTATTTGATTGTCAAATTGTTATTATTGCTTTTACTTCGCAAAAATTATCTTTAAATACATGAAAATTTTCGACGAACTATTTGTTGAGACGGAGACTTTACCTAATTCGTCTATTTTATAACAGGAAAGATACAGGATTTTGTTTTGCTTTGGTAAATTTTAACATTATATTCACTCGTTTTTTTCCCTAAAAACGCACCATGACGCACACCAATAAATACTCTACATCATAATGAATGATAAAGCACCCTTGACCGAATCAGAGATTAAGGATATTAAGACATTTAATATTCTTAGTAACTTTTTCATCGTCCTGATGGCAGGAGATTTTCTGATTCGGATAATTCTCGGCTCTTGGTTATATGCCTATTCGAGTGGATTTCTGTTTGCGGGTTTATGTATATCAAAAATATTTGTACGACAATATAAGTTGGATATGGCAACGATGACGGTTGCTATGGCTTTTTATATAGATGCTTATTATTTGACATACATTTTAGGCGAGTATATAACCTCCTATTTTATATTTATCGTAGCTCCGATACTTTGCGCTATTCTACTGACTTCATTGCGTTTGAAGATTTTGACGCTTATTATCAGTACCGTTTCGTTTATGGCTTGTAATTACTTGTCGGGATTACCGTTGTTGAGTAATTATTTTTTCTTTTTTGGTTTATATCCCAGTTTTGTAGCGATGCTTTATTTTTCTCATCGCCTGAAAAAATTAACTGCTGATAAAAATGCGCTTATTGATGAATTAAAATACAAAAACGAAGAGCTGATTTTGTTCTCAAATATGATGAGCCATGACTTGAAAGCTCCTTTGAATAACATTCACGGTTTTGCTTCTCTGCTTGAAAAGAAATTGACCAACCTCGGTTCAAGAGAAGAAAGCATGTTGAAGCATATTATTACCAGTGCAAAATCTATGTCAGTGCTCATCAAAGATTTATTGGATTATTTTAAAACACGGGATGCAGAATGGCGGTTTAAAGAAATTAACCTTGATAAATTAGTGGACGAAGTAACTCAAAGTCTACAATATCAAGTAAATGAAAAACAAGCCGTTATAAACAAAAAAAATCTGACAACTATCCATGCGAATCATGGCGGAATGACTAATTTATTTCAAAATCTCATATCTAATTCCATTAAATACCAACCTATTGACCAACCCAATCATATTCCTCTTATTAATATCGAACAAATAGAAGACGCAGATAAATACCATATTATAATCAGTGATAACGGTATCGGCATCGAAAAAGAATATATCGACCGACTATTCAAGCCATTTGCTCGTTTTAGCTCGAAAGCCTATAAGGGAACAGGACTGGGACTTTTTACATGCAAGCAAATCATGGAAAAACACGGCGGAAAAATAGCCGCATCCTCTTCTATAGGAGAAGGGACAACATTTACTATTACCTTACCGAAAATGAAAAGTGGCACAGATATTTCATCTCATAACGGACAAAAGCAAAAAGAAGTTAAGCGATTAGAAACAATAAATTGACCGATTTACTGTTTTCAATTGCCGACGTAAATGATTGCAATCTAAAAGGCTATTTAAAATTATCTCATTTAAAATGAACTATAGAATCATCCTCACTTTTCTAAAAATCACTTTATTTACATCATTAATATCTGCCCAAACACCTGAAATCAAAAACTTAGTTTTTGAAGGGGCGGGTATGCGTGGATTGGCGTACTGCGGGGCATTGACCGTATTGGAAGATGAAGGCTTAATGACTGATATAGAACGAGTTGGTGGCACATCAGCAGGGGCTATCACGGCTTTGTTATTTTCATTGGGATACACAGCTGAGGAAATGGAAACGTTGATTTCGACTACGAAATTCAAGAAATTCAATGATGGAAAATTCTGGATATTTGGCGGCATTTTCCGTATGAAAAATAAATATGGCTGGTATCGTTCGCGGCGATTTTCGGATTTTATCGGGGCTTTGATTGAACAGAAGGCAGGGAGTTCTGATATTACTTTTGAAGAACTTCATCGGCAAGGATACAAAGATTTGTACGTGACAGCTACTTGCCTGAATCGACAGGAGGTGGTCGTCTTTTCACGCGAGACTTACCCAAAAATGAAAATTAAAGATGCTGTCAGAGTTTCCATGTCTATTCCTTTGTACTTTCAGGCGTTGTTTGTGGATGACGAAGGAAGTATTTATGAAAAACAACGGGAAGATAATTCACTGGATATTATGGCAGATGGTGGCATTATCGGGAATTTCCCTATCCACTTATTTGATACTACTGCCGTAGATTCGACAGGAAAAGAATATCGCATTCCCAATCCTCACACGCTCGGCATTCGTATGGATTCGGATGCACAAATTACCGCCGACCAAAATGAGCAAAATTTAGCCCATCTTGAAATCAATAATTTGAAGGATTACATCAATGCATTCTACACCATTGTCATTGAAAAACTGAATCGAAATGAACTGACTCAAGCCGATTGGGACAGAACGGTTTCTATTTCTCACAAAGGTATCGCGCCTAAAGTCAGGAAATTGAAGAAAGTACAGAAAGACCTGCTCATCGACAGCGGCAAGGCTGCTATGGAGGCGTTTTGCACACATTAAATCAATCGAGTGTGTAAAACATTAGAGGCAATCAGATATGAAATACCAATAGCATACTTTTGATTTTGCCACAAAGCCTCAAAGGCACAAAGAATTTTATCCCTTATACTTTGTGTCTTTGTGGCAAGTTTCCTTTTGAATAATCATCGAACCAATGTTACATCTCCCCGAAAATCAATCACGCGACCATTAAGCAATTCCAATTCAACAAAATACACATACACATCCTGACTGCGCGTATTGCCATTGAACGTACCATCCCAGCCGGATGATTCACGATTGGCAGGAACATTTTCGGCATTATACACGAGTGCGCCCCAGCGATCGTATATACGAAGCGATTTGATTTGTGCTACGCCGGGTCCGGTATTGATGACAAAAACATCATTTACACCATCATTATTTGGTGAGAAAATATTGGGAATAAATACGCGACTATTTTCATTGACAGTAACCGTGATTTGGTCGGTAGACATACAACCTCCATCCTGAGTCATGGTGAGTGTGTAGGTGGTCGTTTCGTAAGGACTAAGGTAGGTAATTGGGCAATCTAAACAACTTACTCCCATTTCCGGCGACCATTGATAACTTACTGAATCCAAAGTTTCTGCATACGCGACAATACGAATACTATCTCCCAAATCAATCGTCACATCTTCCGGCGCAACGACGGCTACAGGAGGGACTTCATCAATAAAATAAGTCGCGGAATCATGGCAGCCACTCGCATCTGTAATGAGCACCGAGTATACACCTGTACCTGCGGTGAGTTGTAGTGAATCCATCGAGACGAACACACCTGTCTCGTCTGTCCATTCAAAAGTATAGGGCGGCGTACCGCCTGCAAAGTCAACGGTAATTGTTCCATCCTCAAATCCACAGGAAGCAATCGTGGTCACACCATCAATAATTTCAGGGGCTTCTACTTCGATGATACTTGCTGAAATGGTATCAGTACAACCTGCTTCATCCACCACCGTAACAATATATGTCCCTGTACCGAGGTCGGTAGCAATGTTACCCGATTGTCCATTACTCCAAATATAATCGTAGGTATTGGAAATGTCGCCGCTTGCGCTGACTTCGATAGTTCCGGCATCTTCACAGCCGGGAAGGACAGACACAATTTCGGCAACGACATCGCTTACACGCACTTGAATCCCGTTGGAAATTACGGTAGGCGTATCCGCACAGTCTAAACTTGATGTCATTTCGACACTGATAATATCACCATCACCAATAACATTGGTCGTATACGTATCCATATTTCCGCCAAAAGGCATACCATTCAGAAACCATTGATATTCGGGCGAAGCTCCACCATTTTCAGGAATCGGTGTAAAAGTAATGGATGTACCGCTACAAATTTCGTCATCATCTACCACCAAAACAACGCTTGGAGAAACAGTGTTTTGCCCTTCCATCGCCAACATAGCCACCGTATCTCCGGCGGTGTAACAGTCGCCAAAATCAGCACTATATGTAACTGTCACCAAATCACCATCATTTACAGGCAGTGAAATTTGATTATTGGGCGTAGTTATAGATTGTGTGCTGTTGATGTCCCAAGTAAACATGGAGTTGGGCGCAGGATTATCAACGATTGCCGTAAACTCTATATCGCCGCTACCGATGCAAAAAGGATTGGGCGCATCCAAGGTGACATTCGTGGTGAATGAGCCACCGAGTTGGAGAACCACTTCGTTGGAAAAAGCCACCGTATTGCTCGCACAAGCTGACGATGACATCATTTCGCAACTAATCACATCCCCATCCGCAAAGGTGTATAACCCAAAAATATCCGAAGTCTGATTCAACACAGGCACGCCATTGACAAACCATTGGAAGGTAGGCGTATCGCCCTCATTGGTCAATGTACTCGTAAAAACCACCAACTCCCCGGCACAGGCAGGATTCATATCCGGTTCAATGGTAATGGTCGCAGGAAATGGTTCTATTTCCTGAATAATTACTGTATCAATCGCGGGATTATTGAGCGCGCAAATGTTTTCAGATTGCACTGAACAGGTAACTGTATCGCCTGCCATCAGACCTTCTTGTGCATAAAATGGGAAATTACTAACCGTCACACCATTGACCTGCCACTCATAATCGGGTTGCAAGCCTTCATTCATTGCAATAGTGCTAAATACGATATTATCTCCGGGACAAACAGGATTGGGGTCAGCAACGATGAGTATATCCACCACAGGGCGCGGCGTTACAGTAATCGTGATAGTATTAGAAGTTGCAATATTATTTGCCAAGCAATTAAATGTACTCGTAGCTTGACATTGCACCATGTCACCGTCAATCACATTTGTCAATTCAAAATCAGGGCTGTTCGTTCCTGCCGGACTGCCATTGACAAACCATTGATAGCTAATTTCGCTTTGATCTACCGGAAATTGTTCATACAAGGCATCGGCTTCAAAGAAAACAGTATCTCCATCACAAATAATTGTAGTTCCCATAAAGGTGTTGACATCGAGGGAAAAGATTTCAGGGGCACGTATCGTAACTGTTTGGGAATTAGACGTGGCACAACCGTCGGGGGCGGTAGCAGTGAGGGTGATTTCGCCGGGATTAATGTCGCTCCACTCCACAATTACACTATCTCCGTCATCTTGGATAATCGTACCATTGACTACCTCCCACTCATAGGTCGTTCCGGGGATGAGAATGTCTGGATTTGCTACAAAGTAAGTCACTGTCTCATTCTCGCAAATAAATTCAGTTTCCCCTCCGATAATCGGGTCGGGACTGAGGAATGATTTAGTCAGGTGGGCAGCAGCAGTATGTTCACACCACATTCCCATGAAAATAATAAGGATGAACGTGGTAATATTTTTATAATTCAATTTCATAATGATTTCGGTGGTGAATCAGGGCGCAAAGGTAACAAATTCCGTTTACGGCTTTTTATTTTTATTACCTTGAAATTTTGGTGTTTATTTAGGTTACTTTTTGGTGTCATATAGGCATATATTATTGAGGCGATGTTTTTTTGGTAATTTTATTTGAAAATAATTCGCTTCAAAAGCGAATTATTCATATATTTATGTTCAGAAACAACATAAAGTATTTTTTGTATCTAAATTGGAATTTGGTGCTTGGGTATTGAAATTTTGATAATTCGGGTGCAACTTTCAGCTATAAATTTCGTCTAACTAAAGAACGAAGACACTTTTCAGCTATTCCGTCCCTATTTCAGTATTCCTTATATTTGACATACAAATCCATAAATACTTATTGTCGAACGAAATAGGAGTGTTTAGGAAAACATTACATTTAAGTCACAACCTTATTTAATTGACTATTAAAGGAATAGTCACAAAAAGCGTCAAAAAAAAATTTGTAAATGTGACTGGAAAAACGTATTTTTGGTACGGTTCTTTCACTTAGAATTATAATTTTTGGAAACATTAAAGACCGGAGAATCTCGACTAATACTTCCGGTCAACGAGATTTTTCGGCAAAAATCTCACAATAAAACATCAATTTTAAATTATGAAGATTTTAAAAACATTATTGGCAGCCTTGGTGCTGACAGCGAGCGCAACCTTAGTTTCTGCGGCAGATGAGTATGATGTCCGCTTCCACAATGTCACATGTGATGGCGACAAAGTATACGTTGACATTCAGGTAAAAGCCTCTAATATAGGCGAAACATTCAACCTCAGTGAGCAAAATTACCGCTTTTCATTTAATGCAGAGGCTATCACAAATCCGACAATTGCACAGGAATTGCAAATTTCGGGTGCAGTAAATAATAGTTTCTATGCACAACACTCATTGAGAGGTTCAAAGGCTAACATCGTTTCTTATAATGTAGAATTGTCAGGTGGCGAAGGTTACCTTTTGAATGACGACTGGGTAGGTGTTGGACGACTTGCTTTTGACGTAGTAGACAACGGAGAGTGCTTGGAATTGACTTGGCAAAGAGCTGACCAATTCCCTCCAACATACGTAGGTAAAGCAACTGAAACTACGCGCACAAGTGCTACAGGTATTAATTTCAATGACTTGCAAAACTGCGAATTTTGCAGCATCACTTCGAATGAAGGTGTACTTACCAACAATGTTGGTTTTGACGTATATCCGAATCCTGTAGTTGGAAATGAGGAAGTTAGCGTTACTTTCTACACTGACAAAGCACAGAATGGTACACTTATCGTAACTGATGTTACAGGTAAGACTATCCTATCAGAAAACATCAACCTTATTTCAGGTGACAACATTCTTCCACTCAAGCATCGTGCAATCAACACGGGTACTTACTTCGTACAAATCCGCACAGGTAACGAAGTAACTCAAGCTAAGAAGTTTGTTAAGTTGAACAAATAATCAAATTGAATTAATTTGATTTTAAGATAAAAAGTCCTCATTTCCGATTGGAAATGAGGACTTTTTTATTTTAGAATTTTGAGAGGCTGTTTAGAATTATTTTTTTGATGAATATGAAATGTATTTTTTGTCCAGATGAAGCTCATTTTGAGGATTACCCCGATAACTATCGGGGAGCTACATGACGAAAAATAGCTGAAATATGGGCGAAAAAGACGTTTCATAGTCGCAATACAAATAATTTTAAACAGCCTCTGAAACTCCCTTAAAAAAATCAGGAAGAGTTCATTGAAAAGCTCTGAAAATATAAGTGACTCGTATTAGCCTGTGAACTCAAACTGATTTTCTGCGTAAAAGAGAAGAATAATAAATATAGTTTCCAACACATCTTTTGAATCAATATTTACGTACAATTTCGTACAAATGTTTAGCTCGACTTTAGCATTTTGTAAAAGTCGAGCTTAATCGAAAACATCTTCTACAACTTTGTTATAAATTGTAAAAACGACGAGATTATAGTATTTTTACCAATTAGAAACCAAAACATCCAATTTACAAAATGATTTTTCAGTATGAAAAAATATATCCTATATACACTTTTACTTGTGTTTGCTGCAAATATTAGCTACGCACAAGACCGTGAAGCCATCGAAGCCGCAAAAAAACGTCTACTCGAATTAAAGGCAAAAAAAGCCCAAATCGAAGAGGAAATGCAGGAGATTCTGCAACCTGACAAGATTGTTACTACCGAAATTAAAGATGGTATACGTACTCAAACTATTGAAATTAAAGAGGAAAAAACGCTTGATGTAGTAGAAGAGATTTTGGAAGAGGTTGAGGTCGAACCGGAAATACCTGCTGTTGAGATTGCGGAAGAGGCTTCGGAAGTCGAAGT
>JAHDEO010000660.1 GCA_020628725.1 Saprospiraceae bacterium | reverse complement strand
AGCTACATTCGCACCCTTGATAATGCGATAATGCTTAAATGATGCAATGCTACAATGATAATTAATGCGTTAATACTGACGAATAAAATCTCAGTATTAACGCATTTTTTTATACACAAAACTGTAGTTCCGAATTTATTTTTATTCATGGTCTATCCCAATCAGTATCTACATTTGAGGCGTTTGCACTACCTGTCTCACCGACACTTTCTTTTATCAATCCTACTCTATACACCAAGTCATTCAACCGTATATCAGCACGATAAACTCCTGATTGCCAATCGTCAATGTTGGGTATCACTTCTTCAATAATTGTATTAGCAGGGTATTTCTTTTTTGTAGAAAAAACATTTTCATTGAAAATATTATAGATATTAATTTCAAAATGATTCAACTCATTTTCTTCCGTCATAAATAAAAAAGAAAGCTCATCGGAAATGGGTTTTGGCTGCATGAATGAAGCGGGTTCGCCAAGTGGAATCATGCCTTCAGAAAGCATCAAGTAAGCCGAAAAGAAATCGGGAATACCGAAGCCGAGTTCGTAATCGGGGGCAGTGCCTTGCGAGCCGCTTTGCTCTATGGCGTCGAATATTTCCATATTATTTTTTTCGGGAAATGCCTGCCATAAAGCAGCCGCCATACCTGCCATAATCGGCGATGCAAAAGACGTCCCGCTCGACCCGCCAATGTCATAATCATAGAGCGAAGCCACGACGGTATTTGCACCCATTGCTGCTACATTGGGCTTCATCTCGCCGTCTGCTCCCGGTCCAAATGAACTGAAACTTGCCTTATTCCCAAATCTATCTACACCTCCGACTGCCATTACGCTATCCCCATCGGCAGGCACACCTACGAATTTCCATGCATCATTGCCGGAATTGCCTGCACTATTGACGACGAGGATGCCTTTGGAGGCTGCAATATCAGCGGCGCGAGTAGCGAGAGCTACATCACCGTTCATATCTTCGTAACTATGATTCATGTCTTTTTGGTCGAAAGTGGTGTAGCCGAGTGAAGTATTCGACACATCTGCGCCGAGGCTGTCGGCGTATTCGATACCTGCTACCCAGTTGTCTTCTTCGACGATAAGCTCTGAACCAACTTCTTCTGTACGTATACACACGTATGTGGCATCGGGCGCAGTACCAATCATCAAGCCGGGCAGGTTAGCAGCCATCGTCGAAAGCACTTGCGAACCATGCGAACTTGCCTCATATGCATAATTGTCGCCAAAGACCATATCGCGGCTTTCGAGCAATCGCCCATCAGCGCGTAACGAGTCGAAAAAGGGCATGATGTTGACATTGGTAAAACCGCCGTCGAGTACAGCTACGAGCATTCCATCACCTGCATAACCCATGTAATGTAGGAGGTGTCCATTGAGCATACCAATTTGAGCTGCACCGTAGCCGTAGGGTTCGGGCGTGCGTTCGTATTCTTTGGATTCTTTTCGGGCAGGAACTTTATTTTTATTGCGTGAAGGGCGGTGTTTGCCCACAGGCGTGGTGCGACTTACAAAGGGTAGGGCTTCTATCTTAGCAATGGTATCGCGTTCTGCCCACACGATAGCAGAGTTGAACCATTTGGAGACATTGAGGACTGTTGCGCCCGTAGCACGTACTTCGCTTAGGTATTGAGGGTTGACAGGTAAGTCATTTTCTTCGATGGCAATGCCGTATCGTTTGCGTCGGTCGATGGCGCGAGGGGAGAGAAATTCTTGTGGCTTGAGTACGCTATATGGACTGTCATTTTTATCGGTGAATTCGACGCGGTATTTGTCGAGTTTTTTTTGGGTAAATGCAGGGAAGGCACACAAGAGGCAGAGGATGAGTATGATGTATCGCATATTTTTAGTGACTTGTGATTTGTTAATTCGTGATTAGTTCACAAGGATTTATAATTTCTAAATTTTATTTATTCACACAAGATACACAAAACAAATGAATGGAGCATGAGGTTGAAAAATGTGTGTAATAAATTGTACCGACACATGTTATTAATGCCGTTCTTTTCCTTAATGAAAAGAACCAAAAATCATAAGACCGTCAGAAACTCCGGATATTGAAAATACAACAATGAAGTAACAAAAAAACCTGCCGAACTTTATCGGCAGGTCTCACACTAATTGAAAAACTATCTACTTAATAGCCTTTTCCTAATTTTGAATGTTGTTGAATCTTATTTTGAGTTAAGCAGACGTTTTTCCTAAAAAAACATAATTATTTGACAATAAATCTATCCGAGAAAACACCATTGTCAAGTGTCACTTGGATGATGTAAATGCCTGATGGAAGCGCAGAGACATCAACGGTATTTGCATTGGTGTTTTGTTGGATGGTTTGTCTGCCCATCTGGTCAAAAATGGTGATATTTTGGATGTTGTTACCATTGAGGTCGGCGATGTGTAGGGTGTTTCTGACGGGATTTGGGTAGATGCTGATGCCTGTCGTGACATAATCTACTTTGACAATATCTGAGTGACTAAATGCGCCGTCGAAGTCGATTTGTTTGAGGCGATAGTAGGAAGTGCCAGATAGTGGATTCTCGTCTCGGTGTGTGTAGTCGTGTGGGGTTTGGGAATCGCCTTGTCCGTCTTGCCAGC
>JAHDEO010000123.1 GCA_020628725.1 Saprospiraceae bacterium | reverse complement strand
CAGGTCGCGACCTGTCCCTACGCCCGAATTTTATATTATTCGCCTTTAATTAGATTAAAAAACGTCACCGCACCTTTGACACAATTTTCCTCATCCACCACAGGTGCATAATTAATCGGAAAACGCTGTGCCTTGATATGGCGCAACATTTCATTGACGGTATAATTTTCTTGTATGGAAAATGGGGTAGTGTTAATCATTTCTTGGATAGGAATATCGTTGAGATTGTCAATGTTTTGGATGAGTGCGCGGCGAATATCCGCATTGGTGATGATGCCGACTAATTGATTGTCATTATTTTGAATCATCACAAAACCTGCGTTATACTGTTCAATCGCATGTAGAATTTTCAAAAAGTCCAAGTCACTCTCCTGCAAAATGGGAGCTTCTCCATTTGTCAACATAAAATCAGACACACGATATTCCGAAGTGAAATTTTCACCTTTCAAATCCAGCATCGCCGCCCCCAAATAATCTGCCTTAAACAAGTAAGAACCTGACACAACGGCAGACACGCCCATATTGCGAAGTATGAACGAAATTTCAGCATTTACGCCGCCATCTACGTGTATTTTTTTATCGGGAAAATGCTTGGCAAACGCACGTATTTTTTTGAAATTAGATTTATTGAAACGCCCGCCGCTTTGTCCCGGCGTGGTTGCCATCATTAGGATGAAATCAAAGCGATTTTTATAGTCTTCAAAAACGGAAATATCTGTATTTGAGGTGATTGCAAGCCCCAATTTCGATGTGATATTGTTGGGAACTTCAAGTGGCTTGGTCAAGTTTTCATATTGAAACGTGACGTATTCAACGGGTGTTTTTTCCAATAAAGAAAAATATGATTCAGGTCGTTCGGAAATAATGTGGAGGTCAATTGGTTTGTTACCTGTTTTTCGGATTTTTTCAATGTCATCAAATACACTCGGATTGTCATTACAATCAATGTGGTACATATCAATACCGTGTTCGTCCAACTCACTAATGAGTGTGGGCAAAGGCACATTCGGGCGGGCGTATATAGAAGCGGAAATTTTCATTTTTATGTATTGAGGTGTTGTTGTGTTGTGGTATTTTAGTTGGAAGCCAAAGTTACGCTTTTTTGCTGCATTCGGAGGGGGATTCATATAATTCCGGTATTTTTCATCAAATCCGACAATTCCATGAATAATCCTCTTTTCAACTTGACAAGCTCATTTCAAACCCCTAACTTTAACAATGATTTTAATTTGAGATGAATCGTTTTATTGCTGTATTGTTTTGCTGTTATTTTCTTTCCTGCTTTATCATTTTTCAATAATTTAACAACCAAAGCAATTTAACAATAAAATCAAAATCTACGCTCTCTGACTTTTTGACGTGTTTTGATACGATAAAACTGCTGTTTTGTCCGAAAAAAATCACATTTCCTAAGATTTATGCCGTGGCATAGTAGTTGAATACGAATGGCACAGCTAAATTTTCATGGCTTCATGGTTCAATGGCTTCATTGTCTCATTGCTACATGGTTCAATTGTTTTCTGTATAATTATTCAGAGCATAAATCACATAACAATTGAACAATGAAACAATCAAACAATCGAACTCTAAATCCATGAAACAATGAAACCAACGAGGAATCTACACATGAGTATGTTTGAAGATATTTTCTTTCCCCAAAATTTTGACGAGGGAGTTGAGTTTATGCCTTTATTTTCTATTGGAGATGAAGAAGATGAAGAGATTGAACTGAGTGGCGATTTTGACGACTTGCCCCTTTTGGCTCTTAAAAATACAGTGCTGTTTCCCGGCATCGTGATACCGATTACGGTGGGGCGCGATAAATCTATAAAAGCCATCAATGAAGCCTATGATGACGACCGCCTGATAGGGGTGATTTCACAGCGTAGTCCGAAGATAGAAGACCCTAAAATGGGTGACCTGTTCCAAGTGGGAACACTGGCGCGTATTATGAAATTGCTCAAAATGCCTGATGGTACGATTACGGCTATCTTGCAGGGACAGGGGCGTTTTGGATTGAAAAACATCACCCAAACCGACCCCTTTTTGATTGGTCAAGTAGAAACGCTGGAAGATATTGCGCCCGAAGACGAGCGCGAGTTCAAAGCTATTACCGCCTCTATTCGCGACTTAGCGAAGCAAATCATCGAGCTCTCACCAAATATTCCTTCCGAGGCGTCGGTGATTTTGCGAAATATAGACAATAATACTTTCCTGCTTAATTTTATTGCTTCCAATCTTGGGGTCAAAATTGAGGTGAAACAAGCCATCCTCGAAATCAATGATTTGGCGAAGAAAGCCGAAATGATTTTGGAGCAAATGGACGGTGAACTTCAGTTGCTCGAACTCCGCGACCAAATCGAAAATAAGGTACGTGGCGATCTCGAAAAACAACAACGCGATTATTTCCTTAACCAACAACTCAAAACGATTCAGGAAGAACTTGGTGAAGGTGGTAATGAGCAGGATTTGAAGGAATTGGAGGCGCGTGCCAAAAAGATGAAGTGGTCGAAAGAAGTTGGTGAGGTCTTTAATAAGGAAATGAAAAAACTTCGTCGAATCAATCCTGCAATGGCAGAGTATTCGGTGACGCTCAATTACTTAGAATTTTTACTCGACCTTCCGTGGAACCAATATACGAAAGATAATTTTGACCTAAAAAAAGCACAAAAAGTACTCGATAAAGACCATTTCGGACTTGACAAAGTGAAGGAGCGTATCATTGAGCATTTAGCGGTGTTGAAATTGAAAAATGATATGAAAGCCCCTATTATTTGTTTGGTCGGTCCTCCGGGAGTTGGTAAAACTTCGCTTGGAAAATCGGTAGCTACGGCATTGAAGCGTAAATATATTCGTATGTCGCTAGGTGGTTTGCATGATGAATCAGAGATTCGCGGACACCGCAAAACTTATATAGGCGCGATGCCCGGACGCATCATGCAATCGCTCAAAAAATCGAAGAGTTCTAATCCGGTTTTTATTTTGGATGAAATAGATAAAGTAGGGAAAGATTTTCGTGGAGACCCGTCTTCTGCCCTTCTTGAAGTGCTTGACCCTGAACAGAATGGGACATTTTACGATAATTATCTCGAAATAGAATACGACCTCTCAAAAGTGCTTTTTATTGCTACGGCAAATTCGCTTTCGACCATTCAACCTGCTTTGTTGGATCGTATGGAAATCATTCATGTGAGTGGTTATTCATTGGAAGAAAAAGTTGAAATTGCAAAGCAACACCTCATTCCGAAACAACGTGAAGAACATGGTTTGAAAGCAAAAGATATTCGCTTGAAACCAACTTTGATTGCACAAGTTATCAAGCAATATACACGCGAATCAGGTGTGCGTGAACTTGACCGCCGCATGGCAGGCATCATGCGCGGCACTGCCAAAAAAGTGGCAATGGAAGAGGACTACAACGTCACGCTCAAATCCGAAGACTTGTACGACTTGCTCGGTCCGGTCAAATATAATAACGAACGCTACACTGAGCCGCATATCCCCGGCGTCACGGTGGGCTTGGCATGGACATCTGTGGGCGGTGACATCCTTTTCGTGGAGGCAAGTCTGAGTCCGGGCAAGGGCAAAGTGACACTCACCGGAAATCTTGGTGATGTAATGAAAGAGTCTGCCACAACAGCACTCAGCTATCTCAAAGCCAATAGTGAAACACTCGGACTTGACACCAAAATTTTTGAAGAAAAAGACATCCACGAACACGTACCTGAGGGTGCGATTCCAAAGGACGGACCATCGGCAGGTATTACGATGTTGACTGCGCTAACTTCCGCATTTACAGGGCGTTCTGTAAAGCCTTTTCTTGCCATGACAGGAGAAATTACCTTGCGTGGAAAGGTACTTCCCGTAGGTGGTATCAAGGAAAAAATCCTTGCAGCTAATCGTGCGGGCATTAAGGAAATTATCCTTTGTAAAGAGAATGAAAAGGATGTGAAGGAAATCAAAGCCGATTACATAGAAGGGGTGAAATTTCATTATGTCGATACAATGAGTGAGGTGTTGGAGGTGGCTTTGGAATTTTAATAAAAAAAGGAGGCACGAAGCCTCCTTAACCTTGAATCAAGGGTTATTCATCAGCCAAAGGGAAGTTTACTCTGTTTAAATTAAAAATAATATACTTATAACCATAGCCCGTGATTTTCACCTTTTATCTTTAACGATAGATATTCCGCGGTCCATGAGTATTTGCTAAAAAAATGGGGTTAACATACTCTTACTTTTTCTTGCAAATGCTCGATGGACTTTGGACTACCTCGACTATTCTGTTATTAATTTTGAATGGGTGAATTCTGAATTTTGAATGTAAAAAATGCAATATCATTCAAAATTCGTTCATTCCAAATTCAAAATTAATCCTACTCAATATCCGTAAATGTGCCGTTGTTTGAAAACCAAACACCTTTGTCGGCACCATTGATGTCTCCGTCCAGATTGGTATCTGCGGGGTGATATTGATTGAATGTTCCGTTCATAGGTTCCCAGATAATTTTATCTAAGCCGTCTATAGTATGTTCGGCGGTAATATCGCCTGCAAACATGGCGTGTGTATCGCTACCGATTTCTTGTTGCAAAGAAGCATTACCTGATACAAAAGGCTGGTTAATTATCTGTTGTGACAATGAAATTGTCGAACCTGATTTCACAGGCAGGTGATTGCGATGTTTGACAACGAGATAATAATCCGTCTCTTCGGGTACGGCGATGCGTGGGGGATTGATACCGTCATTGGAAATGATAAACCCATCGCGTCGCAGTAGTGCCGGATAAGATGTGATGACTTTTCCGGGAGCATCCTTGTCATGCAATTCGAGCAATACCCAATCTACAATAGCACTATTCCCGGTGACTTGGAGAATAGCATCCGTTGTAGTCATGCTTCCCGTGTATGGGTCGGTCAATGGTATTAGGTCGAGTTCACGTAGCTGGTCATTCATCAATCCTGATGTAGCATCATATGCACCTTCTAAGATGACATTTGAATAAATATCAGCGACCCAGATAGACACGGTTTTTGAGCAATTAGCCGCGTTGCTGACCGTAAGCGTGTGTTGTCCCGGCGTGAGGTATGTTACAGAAGTTCCGGGTGTTCCATTCCACTCATATTGGGTGTCAGGAATATCGGATATCAACTCAATATCTCCATTTGTATTTGTTTGTAATTCAATGTCGGGCAAAGGCGTACCATTTGGTACAATGACCATCGCTGTTAGGGTTTGCCCGAAATCATCTGTTACAATAACTTCGTATTCTCCCGGTGGTAAACCTTCTGCAATAGCGGTGGTATCACCATTGCTCCATTGGTATTCGTAAGGTGGTGTACCACTTGTGATAGTAACAGTCGCAGAAGAAGGCTCTTCGCAAGTAGCGGCGTAGGCAATCGCCTCAAATTCGAGTGCAGGAATAGCTCCTTCCCCGCTTCCACTGCTAAATGAACCAATGAAAACATCATCTCCACGCAAAAACGTTCCATCGCTTTGTATTGCAATAACATCTCGAATGACAGCACGGAATTGAGGCGTATCGGCAGTTGGTAGGTCTTCTGTGATGATGGATAATGTTCCGATACTACCTATGCCTGCTTTATTTTGTAAATCGCTGCGCGTGAGGGCAAAATCGCTACGTTCGACATATTCATCATGTATGGAAACTATATTTGACGGGGCAAGCCATGAATTGGTATTTGTCAATTCGGCAGTATAGTTTTCTGCACTATTCAAGTTGCTAAGGTCGAGGCTAAATGACAAGCCGTGTATGGGTGTTGAGCCTTGTGCATTATTACCTACTCTAATTTCAATTTCATATTCGGAGTTATCAGCAAAATTCTGTGCTTGAGCGATTTGTGGGCTGATTTGCAAGGCATTTCCTTGATAAAATTGATGCTCATAATTCGCATTGGTTTTTCGATAATTGACCTCGATAATATCCAAATCTGCTTCGTCTACTAACCCACTGCCATCGGTGTCTTGGTGTTTCCCGTTTACTCCCGCGATGGCGTTGTTCCAATCAGACGTGGGTTGAGGCGTCCACACTACGGAAGCGTCCGGGCGTACTTCTCCTGAATTGCCTTCAGCTAATCCCCAGAATAATACATCTGCGCCGCTTACGACACCGTCTGCATTGGCATCGCCGGGATATACGGGACTTTCGGGGGCATTGCCTTCGATGATGAGTGTAATGGGGGCGGTATTGAGGACGTAATTCCAGAGCGTAGTGTTATATACTTGGCAGGTGTAAATGCCTACATCTTCTAATTGTACGTTATTCAATACCAATTGATTTTGTGTAGTGGTATCAATGGCAACACTATTGCGAAACCAGATATAGGTATTATCCGTCACATCTTCATCAAATTCTAAATCAATCAGAAAGTCGTCACCAATAGTTAGTTCCGTAGTATCTGGAGTGCCTATGATGTTTTGATAACCGAAATTGAAGTTTTGGAATTGTATCAGGTCGTCATAAGTGAGATAGTTTTCATTCAAATGTATTTCGTGCAAACGTATCCAGTTTTCTGCCAGATTCGGAGGCAAGCTATTTAACTGATTTCGTTTTAAACTCACCACCTCTATATTTGTCAAATTGCTCATTTCTTCGGGTAAAGTGGTTAAATCTCCATTTAGCCCAAGAGATTTCAAGTTAATGAGATTCCCAATTTCAGGTGGTAATTCGGTAAAATTTCCTCCTATAGATAAGCTTTCTAATGATTTCATATTCCCAATTTCAGGTGGCAACTCAGCGAATTGCCCTGAGATGTATAAATAGGTTAGCGAAGTCATATCACCGATTTCAGGCGGTAATTCAGTAAAAGCTCCGTTTATACTTAAAGTTGTCAATGAATCCATGTTGCCAATTTCCGGAGGTAATTCAGTGAAAGTAGTACTCATAGAAAGCGTTTCAAGGTTAGGCAGTGTAGCTAATTCGACAGGAAAGGAACCTCTGACAATATCTTGGAAAACGGAAAAATAGCGTAGTTGGGTCAAATTGCCTATTGACCGTGGTATCCCCCCTTTAAGACAATTTTCTTTATAGCGAAGTGTTTCCAAGTCTAATAATTGTCCGATAGCGGGTGAGATGTAGGCAATTTCGTCATCATCAAACACTAAATCTGTAACACAACCTTCTTCGGAAAGTGTCACACCAATCCATTCTTCGAGCGGTTTTGACATATCCAACCAGTGCCAATAACCACCACTATGATTTTCGGGAGCACCAATTTGCACCAATGCTAAGGAATCTCTAAGACGGCAATTATAGTATTGTTCATCCACTATGATGGTAACGGCAGACGTCTGAAGCGTCAAATCAGGTAATGCAGGATTGGTCACTTGGCAAGTATAATCTCCTGTATTAGCAGTTTGCAAATTGGTAAGCGGCAATACGCCTTCAGTAGTGGTGGTTATCAAATTGCCGTCTTTGTACCATGTGTAGGTATTATTTTCAATATTTTCATCAAATTCAAAGTAAATCGTGTAATCACTCCCCGGTGTTACGTTGACAAGAATTTTATTACCGATGCTATCCTGCGGTGCATAGATATAGGTGTCCGGTGTATCTGGTTGTATCAAATCTTCAAAGGTCAATTGATTGTAGGAAACATTCAATGAATCAACCGAGGGATTAAAGAAATCTGGCAGCAGACCGGTTAATTTATTATTTTGCAATTCAGCTACTCGCAATTGTTCCAAACCAATACTATACCCGCCGATTTCACCTCCCCATGAGGCATTATTATTCAAACGCAAGACTTCCAGATTGGGACTTGTGGGAACGCGATACGAACGATCTAAATTATTATTACTCACATCATAATATATCAACCCTGTGGCATCATCTATACTCATGATATACGATATTTGGTTATGACTATAATCCAGATATTCGAGCGTGCCGGGCTGCATCAGTGTCAAAAATTGGACAGTTCCTGTGAGTTGATTGTATGATAAATCGACATGTCTCAAGTTTGGAAATGTGCTGTAATAGTATGCGGAAACGTTGTCAAGAAAGCTGCCTGTCAAGTTGTTATGACTTAGGTCAATGACTTCCAACTTGTCCAATTGATTTATACGTAATGCAATCTCCCCTTGTGTGAGTACATTCGGTAACACCAATTCTGTTACTCTGCCTTGGGCGTTGAGTGTCACGCCTTCCCAAGTATTCATGGATTGAGACAAGTCCCACCCATGACCGGGTTTGAAAGTTGCAGTCTCATCAAAAAGTGCCAAAATCATAGAATCCAATGCACGTTCGTTCGATACAATCCGAACCTGCACAGAGTCGGTGTACAGGGTTAAATCAGGCAATGCCGGGTTAGTAATCTCGCAGAAATATATGCCGGAATCTTCGGGATTGTTCACAAAAATGTTTTGATTATCTACGTAACTTGCTACTACAGTACCATTCTTATACCATGTAAATAGGTTTCCTGGGTTTTGATAAGTACTCAAATTAGCCCTAATATATCTGCCTGCTCCCGCTACATCCACAATCTCGTCAGGATGAGTACTTATTGTTACATCTTGCGGATGATATATAAAAGTATTCGGTGGGTCTTCGGCAAATGGAAGCAAGGAACTTATATGAAGTTCATTTCCTTGTAAATTCAAATAATCGAGATTAGGAATCGCCTGAACACCACGTACCTCATAGATATGATTGTCACTCAGATCCAGATGAGTAAGAGATACCAAATTTCCCAAGGGATTATTGTAGGGAGATAAATATCCACTCGACAATACACCGGATAATTCGAGGCGTTCTAGACAGTCCTCTTGCGAAAGTGTAACACCATACCAAGTATCCATAGGTTGTGATAAATCCCATTCTTGTGACTCGTGTGTGAATTCGACATTATCATAAAACTCCACCAAAATCAGCGAATCTTGAAGCCTGCAATTATTCTGTGCGAAAGCAAAAGTGCAAATGACGAAAAAAAACAGAGGGGTTAAATATAAACATTTCATAGTCAAGAATTTTTAACAGTGTTAGAGGCTGTTTCGTAAAATAGTCGGTTTGTACATTGCAAAAGTACGGTGAGTATTCGTTATTTTTTGTTAATTTTATCAGTGTGAATATTTACAATTAATTACAATTTTATTTTATAAAAAACTGATTAATAGTTTTATGAGTGAATCAAAAATATATTTACTCTTATTAGTTTTCGATAAAAAAGAACTGCGCGAATTAGAAAAATTTGTAGAAAGTCCGTTTTTCAATACTGATAAATCTGTCATTCGCTTATTTAAATGGCTAAAAAAGCACTTGGAAAATAAGAAGCAAGCTCCCACAAAACACATGACGTACATTCGCACTTTTACTGATAAAACCCTCACCACCAATGCCTTGACGCCAGCCGAAGCACAAGCACTCAATGTGGTTTCAAGCAAACTCACTCAATTGGTTTTCAATTATTTAGCGTGGAAAAAAATGGAAAGTAATAAGGCGTATAAACAGCACTTGCTCTTGCAAAGCTTTTTGGATAATAACGCGCCGGATTTATTTCGTTTGCATTTTACGAAAATTTATCCGCAAAATAAAACCCGGCAAATCAGCGCAGAAACCTATTACAACCAATACCTGCTCGAATATGATTTCTCTCGTTGGAATTTGCAGCAAAAACGCAACATTCAGCAAAAAGATAACCTTCAATCGGTCAGCGATAATTTTGTGCTTTACTACCTCATCCAGCAACTCGAATTGGGCTGTGAAATGCTCAGTTTCAGCCGTGCATACAAGACCTTGTACAATTACGATGCACTCACAAATGCCCTCGAAATGACTGCGCTTCCGCAATTTCGTGACCAACCTCTTATCAAGATATACCGTACTGCCGTTCTTATTTTAAAAAACGAACAAACCACTCATTTTGAGCAACTTAAAAACTTACTTGATAGCCATGAACACGAAATCGCAAGACGTGTATTGAACGATATGTATATTTTGGCGACTAACTTTTGCACTCGCCGAATCATCGCCGGACAAACGGAATATCTTGAAGAGCTTTTCCAAATTTACCAATTGATGTCTGAAAAAAATCTCCTTGTAGAAGGCGAATATATTCCGGTAGATAAAATGAAAAATATCATCAGCGTAGCTTGCCAGTTACGGCATTTTGATTGGATTCGGCAACTCATCGAAGATAGTAAATTACTGATTGCGCCACGCTTTCGGGAAAGTGTTTATTATTTTGGTATCGGGACCATCCATTTCTATAAAGGAGAATTGCAGGAAGCTATTAGTCACCTCATTCGAGTAGATGATATTGACATTAATTATCACCTGTCAGGCAGATTTGTATTGATGAAAGCCTACTACGACCTCGACGAAGATTTCAGTGAACGCACCGAGCAAATTTTCAAGTCATTCATCGCCTATATCAAACATAATAAAGTTATTTCTACCGTCAACAAAGAAGGTTATACCAATTTTACGAAAACCCTCATCAGCCTTTATCGCATCAAACATATGGTTGGTAAACGCTCGCTTGAAGTGGTCGAAAATCGTTTGCAAAACTATAGCCGTGTGAGTGATAAAAAGTGGTTATTGGAGAAGATTAATGCGCTAAAATGAAAATTACACTTTTGTGCAGTGTTAGTATAGCGCATAAAAATCTCGCTAAATCCGAAAGCGAATTTTTCCACGCCATTTCTTAAAATCAACTGTGCTGCTCAAAAAATGTGATTTTTATGCAATGTGAAAAGGTACTTCAAAATACTTCATGTGTTTTATTAAATATTTTCTATACGTTTCATTTGTCAACATAACAAACATATCTTTCTGCAAATCAGCTTCTTGTCTGAGTTTTTGAAGCACCTTGTCAGACCATTCCATCTGCTCTTTTTTACTACATTCATTCAAATTAACATCATAATATTCAATAATATCATTCAATGACAATAAACCATATTTGCCGGATAATATAAATATCTTATCGGGCTTCAATGACTTTGCATAAGTCATTAATTTATCGAATAATTCACCTGTGTACATGTCTTTTGCTGTACTTTTTTGATGTTGTTTTTCGGCTACGCAAGTGACGAGGACTATGGTTTTCAAAGTATTAGTTTTTAGCTTGAAAAAAATTAAATGAAAACGTAAAACGATTTTGTAAATCGTCGCGTCATATATGTAGAACAATTTGCAAAATCGTTTTATGTTTACTTTCATTCCAATAAGTCTCTTTTAAGTATGTCTTAGGGCGGTCAGGCATAATGCCAATTAAAGCATAATTCCGTTTTTTTATAGAAAAAATCCGAATTATAGACACGAGTAGTTCATATATTTGAACCAATCAAAAATCACCCAATTCACTCCTTTTTAAATTCCAAAGGAAACACCGAAGGGTCAAAATCCCACAACATCGGCAATACAAAATATACAATCAACGAGAACAAAGTAATCGACAAAAGATTCATCCAAATCCCCTTCGACACCATATCGGGAATCCGCAGATAACCCGACCCAAATACCACTGCATTCGGCGGCGTAGCCACAGGTAACATAAACGCACAAGAAGCTGCTACCGTAGCCGCGACCATAAGCATATACGGATGCACGCCAAGCGAGAGTGCCATAGGCGCGAGTACGGGCAAGAGCATTGCAGTCGTAGCGAGATTGGAAGTGATTTCGGTGAGAAAATTGACCGCTGCAATGATAAATATCACCAATAAAAACAAATGAACGCCTTGCAACAACGTGATTTGTGTGCCTAACCATTTTGCTAATCCGCTGGATTGAAAACCTGCCGCAAGAGCCATTCCCCCACCAAATAAAAGGATAATCCCCCAAGGCATTTTTACCGCTTCGTCCCAATTAATGATTTTTCTTGAACGATTTTTTACGGGCAATAAAAACAAAGTAATTCCCGCTATCATAGCGATAATGGTATCGTCTAATTTTGGAAAAAATCCGAAATTCTTTTGCAAATATGCACGGGAAATCCACAATAAAGCCGTGGACACAAAGACCGCTAATACAACTTTTTCTTCATAGCTAATCTTGCCTAATTCGCTTAATAATCGCTTAATTTCTGCCTTACCGCCGGGAAAGTTTTTCTGTTTAAATTGAAAGGCAAATCGCGTCAAATATTGCCAACACAAAAACAACAAAATCATCGAAATCGGCAAGCCAAACATAAACCATTGCGAAAAAGTAATTTCCACGCCATACAACTCCTGCACGATACCAGCCAAAACCAAATTTGGCGGTGTACCAATCAAAGTAGCCATACCACCAATCGACGCAGAATACGCAATTGCCAACATCAAAGCCTTACCAAAAATCAGATTTTCATCTTCAATCGTCGAAGGGTTATCCTTCAATTGCGCGATAATCGCCATACCAATCGGCAGCATCATCACAGAAGTCGCGGTATTAGAAATCCACATGGACATAAACGCCGTAGCCAACATAAAACCCAAAATAATCCGCGTGACATCCGTACCAATAAAATTGATGATAGACAGCGCAATACGCTTATGCAAATTCCACCGCTCAATCGCAATCGCAATCATAAAACCGCCGATATACAGGAAAATATACCGATGCCCGAAAGCTGCCGTCGTCACCTTCAAATCCAATCCACCCGTCAAGGGAAACAGCACTATCGGCAACAAAGCCGTCACCGCAATCGGTATCGCCTCTGTAATCCACCAGACCGCAATCCACAGCGTAGAAGCCAGTACTGCATTAGCTTCCTTCGACAACCCTTCAGGATGAAAAAACAGTAAAGTCAACACGAAAAGTGCCGGTCCTAATATCAATCCAATACGTGCGGAAGTATTATTTTTTTTCATAAATTTTTAATTCGTGGCAACATGTAGCACGGTGCTTCCAGCCCGTGTCTCGCGTACATTTTGTGCGTTCCCAACGTGAACACGGGCTGGAAGCTCCGTGCTACGGGTCGATACGTATAGAAACGTTATTTTTTCTGTCTATTTTAGTATAACTTTGAAATGCCAATTTATTAGAGGTCAGAAATCAGAATGCGCTGTTGTCAGGTGCCAAAATTACCTTATCATCTGACTTCTGACAGTGAAACGTTCTGACAATAAAATGGTCTGACTTCTAATTACAATCAAATATAGGAATAAAAAAATGTTATACGATATCACCGTACCCACGCACCCCGAATTACCCGTCTGGAAAGGCGATAACAAAGCTCAAATATGGCAATCTGCTCGCATAGCCAACGACGATATTTGTAATGTCTCCAATCTGAAAATTGGCGCACATACAGGTACGCATATAGACGCGCCGCTTCATTTTGTTGATGGTGGAAAAACGACCAACGAGATACCATTATCAAAACTTATCGGGCAATGCCATGTCGTAGAATTAAAAGGACGCAAGGCAATCACCGCACAAGATTTGGCTTCGCAGAACATTCCGCCAAACACCGAGAAACTTTTACTAAAAACAGATAATTCTGATTTGTGGAAAGACTTGTCGCATCCTTTTTATGAAGATTATTGCGCCTTGACTCCCGACGCTGCGGAGTGGGTGTGTGATAGAGGGATTCACCTGATTGGCATTGATTATCTCTCAATTAGCCTATTCAAAGACCCGCCTGAAATTGTCCATCAAATCCTGTTGAAAGCCGAAATCGTTATCGTAGAAGGTTTGAATCTGACGGATATTCCTACGGGAAATTATCGCTTAATTTGCCTACCCATGAAAGTGAAAGACGTGGACGGTATTCCGGCAAGAGTGATTTTGGAAAAATAGGAAGTTCTCTGTTCATTTGCGAAAAACCTTAAAATTCACGAAATTTGCGGACGCAATGCGATAATGCGTCAATGCTACAATGCGATAATGTTCTTTTCATTGTAGCATTATCGCATTGACGCATTGTAGCATTAAAAACATTCATTCATTAAAAATTCACTCATTCACTCATTAGTATGGGAAGAGCATTTGAATATAGAAAAGCTGCCAAGTTTGCCCGTTGGGACAGAATGGCGAAACAATTTACTAAAGCCGGAAGACAAATTGCTATCGCTGTAAAACAAAGCGGACCTGACCCCGACACCAACGTCCTTCTACGCCGTGCCATCCAAAACGCGAAGGCAGTACAGATGCCTAAAGACCGCATCGAGGCGGCGATTAAAAAAGCATCTGACAAGGATACAAGTGGCTACGATACAGTTGTTTATGAAGGAATGGCGCCGCATGGTGTAGCCGTAATCGTAGAAACTGCTACCGATAATCCTACACGTACGGTGGCAAATGTGCGCTCGTATTTTCGTAAGAAAAACGGCTCACTCGGTACATCGGGGATGCACAATTTTATCTTTGACCGCAAAGGTGTATTCTATATCGAACCGGAACATATCGCCGATGCAGAGGAGTTTGAATTAGAGTTTATTGACTTTGGTTTGGAGAAAATTGAAAAAGACACGGTAGAGGAAAAGGAATTTTATCAAGTCTATGTCAATTTTGAGGATTTCGGTAAGATGCAGGAAGCACTCGAAGCGCAAGAAATCAAAGTGGAGAAATCCGAATTGGAGCGCATCCCAAATCATACCAAAGAAATTACCAATGAAGAACAACTCGATGAGGTGCTTGCATTGATTGACCTAATGGAGCAAGATGATGACGTAACGAATGTTTTTCACAATCTTGCGTAAAAGAAGTCAGAATGCTTCGCTGTCAGAAATCTGACTTCTGACAACGGAGTGTTCTGACCTCTGGCTTATCAAACCACCCTATCCCGATTCAGCGGACAACTCATACAATGCGAACCACCTCTTGCCCGCGACAATTCGGAAGAAGAAAGCAGTATCAACATATCTAAAATTTCTTCGATAGTACGTTTGTTATTTTCCAATTCACTAAGTAGCTTCCTTGCTGTAATAATCTCAAAACCAGATGCTTCAAACTGTTCTACTGTTTTATCATTTCTATCATAACCAACGACTACGCCTTCTTTGATTGCCAATAGATTGCAACTATCCGTCCATTGTTCGCGCTCACTATATGGAAATTCATTATTGGCACTGTAGATGATATTCACTTCAGATTCGGAGACGCCAAAATCTTCCACACTTACTTGTGTAAGCAAGTCTTCCAAGTCCTCCAATTCCTTTGAAAAGTAATTTTGACTGGGGGAGTAGGTGCGTGAAGCGGCTTTTTGAAATTGTAAAATTCGCATTTGGTCATTGCGTTTGTTGGAGTTTTTATTTTCCAAAAAAGCAGTATAATCTCGTTTAATATCTTGTTTTTCACGAGCCACTTTTTCGGAATATCCGCCGTACATCACCCATGTATCGCGTCGCACTTGCGTGAAAATGGTATCAATATGCATTTGCGCCCGTACTTCGGGGATTTGCACGATTGAAATGCGTTCAATTTCCAATTCAGGCTGACTGAAAATGCGATGAATGATAGCATCGGCAGCTCCTTTTGAGGTGCGTTCGCTACACCCGGCAATCAAATGACCGGGAGCAATCATCATGACGTCACCGCCTTCGATGGTGATGATTTTTTCGCGTTGGACTTCATCATCTTCCAGAAAAAAATCACTGTCTTCATTGATTTCGATGATTTTTTCACGAGCATCATTAAATAAATTTTCATGAAAAATAGCTACATATCGCGCTATCAAACTCTCGCGCTTGCGCGCCGGCGTAGCCGACTTACTCAGTAGCAAATTATCCTTAATCATAATCCCAATATCGCGTGTAAATACGAGATTAGGAATGGGAGGAAAGATAAACCGCTGCTCATTTTCGTCATCAATAATTCCTGTGATAAATACTTTCGCCAATTCAACAGAAGGCATGTTTTCAAGGCGATTTTGTAATAAACGACTACAGTTTTCTAATGCACAAATAGCTGATACTAAGCGAATTTTAGCTTTTTCATTCTCCAAAATATCCGCGAGTAATTTTTGCACATCAATCACATACTCAGAATCGAAGTATTCGGGTTTTTCAGGCTTATACACGTTCCTGTTTTCTGTACCGTGCTTTGCATGAAATTCACTAACATACTTTGCTTTTTCCGGGTCAAGAAAATGAAGCAATATGCGTGTATACTCATCGTACTCCATCCGCATTTTCTGTAAATGTACCGTATCATCGTACAGCCAATCTTTAAATTTACTGGGCAAAATTTTACCAATACCGCTATCAGGACTATGAATGAGAATTTTTCGAAGCGTACCAATTTCGTTTGAGACAAAATTTTTCATTGTTATCGACGAGTTATTGTGTTGACGAATTGACGAGTTGTTGTATATTTTTTCGGTAGATAAAACAAAAAAAGCGAAAATCTCCATAAAGAAAATTTTCGCTTCTCTTAAAACTTAAATCATTGTAGCATTACAACATTTAAGCATTGTAAAAATAGTAGCCCGTAGGGGAATCGAACCCCTCTTACCAGGATGAAAACCTGGCGTCC